>JBBDTL010000173.1:0-4528 GCA_040904465.1 Thermomicrobiaceae bacterium
AGGATCAGGTGATCACTTCATCGTTGAGGCGGATGAGTACGACTATAGTTTTCTGACACTTTCACCGGACGTCGCGCTCATCACCAATATCGAGCACGACCATCCAGATCTCTTCCCTGATCTGGAAACAATTGACGATGCTTACCGGCAATTCGTCGGCCGAATACGTCCATATGGGGTTCTGGTGCTTGATGTTGATGATCCGGGGTGTGCGCGCCTTCATGGCTGGATACAGGAGCGACCGCACACGCTCCACGTCGTCACAATTGGACGCAAGGAGGGGGCGGACTGGACGCTGGATGATTCACTGAAGCCGGCCACGCTGAGTAGTCAATCTGGTGACATTCGAACGCTGGAACTCTCGGTTCCCGGAGCTCATAACAGGATGAATGCGGCGATGGTTATCGCGGCGTGTAGCTGGCTGAAGCTGGAATTATCCGGAATTATCGCGGGGCTGGAGCAGTTTGCTGGAGTCGGCCGGCGTTTCGACCTGCGAGCTGATATCGACGGGATCCGGATCATTGACGACTACGCCCATCATCCGACTGAGTTGCGGGCAACGATCCAGGCAACGCGTGAGTATTACCCGGATTCCAGGATCGTGGCGGTATTTCAGCCTCACACGTACAGCCGGACGAAGCAGCTGCTTTCTGAGTTCGCGGAGGCGCTGGAGATCGCCGATGATGTGCGCCTGGTTGAGATCTATCCCGCTCGGGAGACTGACACGCTCGGTGTATCGTCTTCGTCCATTGCCGACCTGATGTCCGTTGACGCGCCCGTGTATGCTACTCCCTCGGCGGCGGCGGAGTCGCTCAGCGACGATGCTCGCGAAGGGGATGTCGTCCTCTTTCTTGGCGCGGGCGATATCTGGCAAGCCGCTCCGATCCTGATTGAACATCTGAGGGGCAGGACTGGTTCTGATGGCTGAAACAATCGAGCTGACATCCCGAAGCGGGGCGGTGAAGATTCGTCCCGACCAGAAGCTCTCACTCTTCACGACGTTCCGGATTGGCGGTCCGGCGGAATTCATGGCCCGGGTGACGGATCTGGCGCAGGTTGAGGCGGCGCTCGAGTGGGCCGAGCAGAACGATCTGCCTGTGACGTCCATCGGAGGCGGAAGTAATCTGCTGGTTGACGACGCCGGCGTTCCAGGACTCGTGCTTGCTGTTCGTTCAACGGGCAAGGACGCGGAAGCGATGATCAAGGTGGAGGAAGAGGCAGACGGGGTCCGCATCTGGGTTCCGGCGCAGATGCCGATCTCGCGGCTGGGCCATGTCTCGGCCGCCCGCGGCTGGGCCGGCCTCGTCTGGTGTGCCGGACTGCCTGGTGTCGTCGGTGGAGCAGTCGTCAACAACGCGGGCGCGCACGGGGGCGAAATGATCGACCATCTCGTCTCGATCGATGTTGTCAGGCTAGCCGATCGAAAACTGGAGACATGGCCAGCAGAAAAGCTAGACGCCTCCTATCGGTACACCGTGCTGAAGCACGCCCCCCGGCCACGGGATGTTGTGGTGCTTGGGGCGACATTTCTGCTACCGCGGGGTGATTCCGAGGATCTGGAGCGCCAGGCAAAAGAATTCAGCGAATGGCGCCGTCAGGCGCAACCGACCGGCGCGTGCGCCGGTTCCGTATTCACCAACCCGGAGGGTAGTTACGCAGGTTACCTGATCGACAAGGCCGGGCTGAAAGGGCAAAAAGTTGGCGGAGTACAGATCTCCGAACTACACGGCAACTTCATGGTGAATTCCGGAGACGCAACCGCTGAGGACGTTCGGAAGTTGATCCAGTTGATTCAGGATGAGGTCTACCGCCAGTTCGAGATCCGGCTGGTTCCGGAGATCGAACAGGTTGGGGGGAAGTAGCTATGGCTGCACGACGAATCCGGGTTGGCGTCATTTTCGGGGGACGCTCTGGCGAGCATGATGTTTCGATAACGTCGGCCCACGCTATTCTCAGCCACATCGACCGGACGAGATTCGAGCCGGTGCCGATCGGGATTACGCGTGAGGGTGACTGGGTGACCGGAGGCGACCCGCTTCGGCAACTGGCGCGGACCTCCAGGCTTCCACTTCCGGATTTTCAAGGGAGTGACGAGCCCGAGCCGTCCGAGTCCCCAGTCACGGATATCGCCGAGACTGCCGGCTCCCGTGGGGTCAGTGACCGGACCGGGACAGCCTCTGTGCAGGACCTCGATGTCGTCTTTCCTGTCTTGCACGGCCCGATGGGGGAGGACGGTACAGTTCAGGGGATGCTCGAGCTTTCCGGGATTCCCTATATCGGATCGGCAGTGCTTGGATCAGCCGCCTCGATGGACAAGATCACCGCAAAACGGCTGTGTGAACAGATCGGGCTGCCCGTGGTGCCGTGGATCAGCTTTTCCCGACGAGACTGGCAACGGTCGCCAGATGACGTAACAGCGAAGCTGGAAGACTCCCTGGGCTACCCCTGTTTCATCAAGCCGTCAAATATGGGATCGAGCGTTGGAGTTTATAAAGTTCATGGTCCCGACGAGCTCGCGGATGCAATTAACGGGGCAAGCACTCATGACCGGCGGCTGCTTGCCGAGCAGGCGGTCGACGCCCGGGAGCTCGAAGTGAGTGTGCTTGGGAATGATGATCCGATAAGTTCGATCGTCGGCGAAGTCGTGCCGGGACATGAGTTCTATGACTACGACGCCAAGTACGTTGACGATAGCTCGGAACTGTTCATTCCCGCTCCCGTGTCACCCGAGGTGTCGGACGAGGTCCGGCGTATCGCAGTGGACGTATTCAAATTGCTGGATTGCGCGGGCCTTGCCAGGGTTGATTGTTTCCTGGAGCGAGAGACCGAGAAGATCTATCTGAACGAGGTAAACACGATTCCGGGGTTTACCCCGATTAGCATGTATCCGAAGCTCTGGGACGCTACCGGGATCCCGTTCGACGAACTCATTTCTCGACTGATCGAGCTGGCGATCGAGCGGCACAGCGATAAGTACTCCGGATAGCAGGAAGAACGTATGTCAACGCATCAAGCACGAACTCCGGGACGATTGCCAGGTTCGACGTCGCAACGTCGACGCCCGAGCCGACGCGCCCGACTGCGGCAACACACACTGGACCTCGTGCGGAACGGACGCTTGCCGGCATTCCTTCTGAGCGTTGGTCTTGCAGTTATCCTCGGTGCGTTTACCATGTCGGACGACTTCATGGTTGACACGGTGGTGATTCGGGGCAATTCTATTGCATACGCCGACTCAATCGTGGAGCAGTCGAATGCCATTGGTCAGTCGATGTTTCAGATCAATACGGACGCGGTCGCCGACCAGGTGGTAAGCCATCCTGTGGTGGAGTCGGCCCGGGTACGGGTTGAATTGCCCGACCGGGTTGTCGTTGATGTGATCGAGCGTGAGCCGGCGATCGTCTGGCAGACAGACGAACGGGCCGTGCTGATTGATGAGTACGGATGGGTGCTGGCGGAAGGCGACTCAGAGGAGTTGCCGCGAGTCGTGGAGCTGTCAGGGACCCCGTCTGAGCCGGGCGACCATGTTGATCCGGGCAAGGTGGCCGCAGTGCAGTACCTCAATGAACGCCTGGGTTCTGACGGCGTGCTTGAATACGATGAAGACGCGGGATTCCAGGCATATCTGGGGAATGAACGGATGATCATGTTTGGAGCCGCAGACGAATTGTCGGTCAAACTGGAGGTTGTGGCTGAGCTTAGTACCGGGGAGCAGAACTGGACCAGACTTGATGTTCGCGATCCAGAGCGGCCGGTTTACCAGTAAACGGCCTGACTGGTATCGGTACCAGCGATAGCGGGTACTTTCGTCGCACACGCGGACGAGCTTTGGGTTTGTTAGGATAACGACTATCAGATTCTCTGAGTTGAAGCGGATGCAGAATAAGTCCAAGAGTGCTGCAACGTGAGTAATTCAACTGAGGATGTGCGCATCAGTCAACGATACTCGAAAGAATGATTGAAATAGTGCGTAAATTGTGCCAATCTGGCACGCAATGTCTGTTATTCAGGTAGCTAGTTGGTAGACTAGGGACACTTGTTGGGGTCCGGCACGTGCGGTTGATTGTTGACCCAGCGGAGTAACGCCGATGAGTGCGACGGGGAGGCACTAATGTTTAACGTGCGGGATGACGATTTCGCGAACCACTTCGCGCGCATAAAGGTCATCGGCGTCGGTGGAGGCGGTGGAAATGCGATCAATCGCATGATCCAGGCTGGTGTCGAAGGGGTCGAGTTCGTTGCCGTGAATACCGATTCCCAGGCGCTTGTCAATTCCCTCAGTCCGGTGACCGTTCGAATCGGCGATAAATTGACAAAGGGGCTTGGCGCCGGCGGCAGGCCGGAAATCGGAGAGCGCGCGGCTGAAGAGAGTATCGAAGGCCTGACCGAGGCCGTTCGCGGCGCGGATATGGTGTTTATTACCGCTGGTATCGGCGGCGGCACCGGAACCGGCGCGTCTCCGATCGTGGCGCGTCTCGCCCGTGAAACAGGAGCTCGCTCTTCAACAACTGCCCGGGCAGGCCCAATA
>JBBDTL010000174.1:0-4390 GCA_040904465.1 Thermomicrobiaceae bacterium
CTCTTCCTCTTCAGCGGATCGCTAATCGGCCTGTCCATGACGGCGATCGGATCGTACATGCTCGCCGGCCAGTCACTCCGCCCACTGACCCAGATCACCGAGGCGGTTCGATCAGTCGGCCAGTCCGGAGACCTCAAACATCAGGTCCGTGCCCCGGTGACCAACGACGAGATCCAGCAACTGGCCGAAACCTTCAACCATATGCTCGCCCGGCTTGATGCTGCGTTTCACGCCGAGCGTCGCTTCGTCGGAGACGCGTCTCACGAGCTACGGACGCCATTGACGGCGTTGCGCGGAAACGCGGAAATACTGCTCCGTCAGCTCGACAGCGCCAGAATGAACCCGGACGATATGCGTGAAGGACTCAGTGACATTCGGGACGAGGCCGAGCGTATGGGACGGCTGGTCGAACACCTGCTGACTCTTGCCAGGGCTGACGTCGGTTGGAGACCCGACCTGCAGCCGGTCTCGCTGGAGAAAGTTGTCCGGGATGCTGCACGGGTGGCGAGCCCGCTCGCAACCGATCATGTCTTCCGAACCGAGATCGATGAAGAGCTCGAGATCCAGGGAGATCCCGACCAGCTCCGTCAACTCCTGTTGATCCTGCTGGACAACGCATTCGCCTACACGCCGGTCGGTGAATCGGTGACCGTGCGAACCAGGTCCGAAGGTGGCTTCGCCCGGGTCGATGTGATCGACGAAGGGCCGGGCATGACTGAAGAACAGCTCAACCGGATTTTCGACCGCTTCTATCGTGGCAGTGAAGCGCGAAACGGTGGAGCGACCGGCGCGGGACTCGGGCTCGCCATCGCCAAGTGGATCGCCGACTGTCACGCCGGTCATATCAGTGCATATAGCGAGCCCGAGACCGGCACCCGGATGACCATCAGAATCCCGCTGGCATTGCACCGTGGAATCCCGGTTGAGGAAGAAGATGAGCGGTCGTCACCGATGCTGACGACCCGACATTTCCCGCTGGGAGAGTAGGCGGATGCCTCCGGAGATTTTCCTGCCGCTCTCGATCATTTGTGCGGGGACCGTGTTCGTTCGATATCTTCGCATTCGCCGTATCGCGGCCGGTATCGGCTGGGTATTGTTAATCCTCGCGCTTGGCGGGTTCGGCAGCGGTCTTGCGGAGTCGTTCACGTGGTCGGGTTTCGTGTTCCTCTTTGTTGCCGCTGCCGGATTGATGATCGTCGTGCAGGAAGCGATTGTTCGGCGACGAGTACGCCGGAATCGCCAGCAGAACCAGCGTGTCAATCTGAATCACCGATCCTGATCACCATTCCCGGGCAAACCCCGGTATAATCCCCGGAATTTATCTTGAGCCAGGTACCCGGAGGTGTGATTGTGCGTTCCGCAGACCTTCGCCACGACTCGTCGATAGAAGCGGAATTGTCACGCGACCCAACGCACGACGACGCAGGGTTTCTCGCCGGCAAGCGAGAGGTTGATCTCTACGTTCGCACCTACAACACGCTCCTGCGTAGCTCCGGACCGATCAAAGTCGAAACGCTTGTCCCGGCTCATGTGAACATCCAGTCGTCGCTCCATGCCGGCGCCTCTGAACCGGTCCCGGACATGAACGCGTTCATGTACAGCACCATGCGGCTTCCAACGTCGATTATTCATACGCGGCACATTGCCCTGGGCCAATCGCCCTACGTCTTCGCAAGGCACGGCTATACTGATCTGGATTCTTGGACGCCAGTAACCGCACCGGGGCGACGCCGCCGCTGGTATGACAACGGGCGGGGTGTCCTGGCCGCGTATGTCGCCTCTACCTCTGATCTGGACGATCTCGTTCCCACCATCGTTGCCTGGCAGATCGAATGGAACAAAATGCACCAGATCTTTCAGGATTCGCCCGATCTGGTCCAGATGATTGCCGACAGCGATATCACCGAAGCGGAAGAAGAGCCGCTCTGTACGGCTCTGGGAATGTCGGCCCGCGACTGGGAGCGACTCAAGGCGGCCTGGGGTGAGCAGTTCACTGCCAATATCCGTGCAATCGCCACCGAGAAAAAGCGGATGACCATCCAGATGCACGGCGGCACCTACGTTGGCTACACCCGGAGCACGCGAACATGGTGGCGACCGATCGAGCGTTTCATGCGGGACAATGACCTCGCCGATCGCCCGCTGTACTTCGTTTCATCGAACACCCACAGCATCGTCAATACGCTCTCTGGCACCGCACGCAGGAGGCGAGATCATCTCATCGAGTACGTTGAGAAGACACAGGACCCTGAGCTCATCGAGGAACTACACAAACTCCGCTCCGGCGACACCCGCAGCAGCTGGGACAATTTCCTCTACTACAGCGCCCGGCAATACTTCCATAACCATCCCGGGGAGCGACAGGTGCGGAATCTCGAAGAAGAAGCGCGTGGGATCACCTCAATTAACCCCGGCAGTGTACTGGACGCCGATGTCCAGATCATCGAGCTCAACAAGCTAAAACCGGAGGATTTCGATCCGCGTCTCCAGGCACTGGGAAATATCTCCGCAGAGCACAGCGACGCAGTCATCCTGAATATCAATTACCCACTCGGCATGAGCGCGTACCACATCCTTAACCAGATCGCGATCAATACGCACCAGCTCAAGGGCCTTTATGTACTCGGCAAGGCAGCCACTCTCAATGCCCGGATCGGCGATGTGATGCTGTCCGATGTCGTCTATGACGAGCACAGCGGCAACACTTACTGGTTCCAGAATGTCTTCGCCTCGGAGCATTTCTCCCCGTTTCTGGTCTATGGCTCGGCGCTCGATCACCAGCGTGCGGTAACCGTGCTGGGCACCTACCTGCAGAATCGGGAGTATCTCGACTTCTTCTATAGAGAAAATTTCACCGTCGTCGAGATGGAGGCTGGACCTTACCTCAGCGCCACGTATGAGGACGCGTTTCTGACCCGATTCGGCCACGGTGAGCACGTCAACCTGGTTGAATCCCCGTTCGATCTCGGCATCATCCACTACGCGTCAGATACGCCATATACCCGAGCCCAGACGCTCGGCGCTCGGGGACTTTCCTACTACGGGATGGATTCGACCTACGCCTCGACATTGCTCATTCTGCAGCGAATCTTCCAGCAAACCGGAATTCTTCGTGCTGACGAGCCAGTCAATTAACGAGCATACGTTCGCATTCGACGCTGAGGGCTTATTCCACGGAGACGGATCCCATGCAATGAAGCTCAGTCACATTCGGCTGCTGACCAATCAGTTCACGGTTATGTTTCGGTTCTATCGGGATGCCCTGGAATTGCGCGTGCGCTGGGGCGATGAAGACGGCAGATACGCCGACTTCGATACCGGCACCGGCGTCGACATCGCACTCTTTTCCCGGAAGCAAATGGCCGAGCTGGTGGACAGAGGAGAGGCAGCGGCGACACCAGCCGCCCAGGACGCCGCGATGCTGATTGTTGCAGTGGATGACGTCGATTTCCGGGTAAACCGGCTTGTCGAGCACGGCGCAACGCTAGTTAACCCGCCAGCCGATCAACCTGACCACGGCATACGCTCTGCCCATCTGCGCGATCCCGATGGCAATCTCATTGAGCTCAACAGCGAATTGCCACAATCCCGCTGGTCAGAGACACTGAAACAGCTTAACCAGCATGCGAATTGGGACCAAGCGCCGGACCGGTAAGGCCGTCCTTACGACGGCCGGTACCCGCCGAATACCGCATGTCCCGCACGGAGCCAGAAACAATCGACCCCCACGAACCCGATCTCCTGCAACCAGCTCAACTGATCGAACAATCGGGAAGGCTTGTCGAATTCATAATCAGGGGTCCGGTAATGATTCCAGCCATCCTGAAACTGATCGAACGCTAGCAACGATCCGGTTCGAGCCAGTGACTGCTCCCGGACATCACGATCCCACTCGTTGGCCCAGGCTTCCCCAACGAGCTCGTTCGGCGGGTGAACCAGATCTGCGACCAGCAACGCTCCTCCGGGGACCAGATGCTCGAACAGGTTTCCATACAGCTCACGTTTCCCGTTTTCGTTTAGGTGATGAATCGCCAGCGAGGAGACAATACACCGGAACCGTTTCGGCAGCTCCGCAAGCCAGTCCGACTCGAACAGATCGAATGGGCGCAAATCAATCTGATAGGCGTACTCCCCGAGGTTCTCGGCCGCCTGGGTGAGCATTGCCTCAGAGCCATCGAGCAGGGTCATCTGTGCGTCCGGGTATCGCTCCAGGATCGCCCGTGACAACTTGCCTTCCCCGCAAGCGATATCCAGTCCCATGAAGTGCTCTCCCGGGTCCGCCGGGATGAGATCACAGATCAATCGAGCCTGTTCGTCACGCGACGGAACGACCAGCTCGGAAAGCTCGATGAACTTTTGTGAATCCTGTTCCGCCCAGCTCTGGTTATCC
>JBBDTL010000175.1:0-4374 GCA_040904465.1 Thermomicrobiaceae bacterium
GGTTCATCCCCCCACACGTCATGTTGAGCGGAGTGAATCTGCCGCAGGTCGCCGCGCCACCGGGACGTGCCGGGTGCACCGAATGTTGGGCGGCAGATTCACGCAGTCGAAACATCTCTCCCGTTGCCGCATCTGTGACCCATCGACACAATCGATATTCAGCAAGAGGGCAACCGGTCAGCGACGCTTCGCTCTGGATGACGTGTTTGGGTGAGGCGCTTCGACTTCCAGATACCAACCCGGACGTCAACGTCCGGGTTGAGCGAGTCGCGGTAGTGCTGAGCTTGGCCCGTTTCCTTCGGCTCCGCTCAGGACATGTCTTCAGCGCCAGGAAACTCCCCGGCTCCTGGTACTTCATATCTTCTGCTCGCACTGGACTGACCAGGTGGTTAACAGGGAGTGGAGTGACGGGGATCCACCATCGCTGAGGGGAAGCGATTGTGTCGTCACTCCATGAAAAGGGGTGAGGGGGACGACTGTTGTATTCATCGCTCTTCCCGCGGAAACCTCTATTCTTGAGCGCGACTGGACTGCCAGTGGCGAATATCATTCAAGTGAACGGCGTAATGATCGTAGGTATCTTCCCGCACGAGCTCTGCGGTCGTTGCCGGGGACTTTTCCAGTTTCTCAAGCAGCTCGCCATGTGCGACGTGGAGCTCTTCCCGGAGTTGTGGAATTGGTTTGTGCCGGTTGCTGTCAGCATCAGCTTCGTTGAATTCGTCGACCGAAGCATAGGGATGATCGTCGACCTCCCACCAGTTCTGCTCAATGCCGCGCTCGGCATTGTCGAGTTTCTTGATCGCAATCCGGTCCCAGGTCTCCAGATGGCCGATGAGATCCTTTAGTGACCAGATACCGATGACGTTCGGCGTTTCGAGCTCTTCTTTGCTGAATCGTTCCAGGATTCCTATCAACTCCGACCAGTTCCTGTTGACCTGTTCGATGATTCGCTTTCGTTCATCGGTATTTGTTGACATGATCCGACCCCACATAGCGGTACAAACGGTTTTCTCAATCAGATTTCTGGAGATGAAACATCCCGGTTTCGCCGCCCGTGAAACGGAGAATTCATTCCCGTGAGTCCTGATATTCCAGACGGTGGTGCCACTGAGGTTGTCGAAACGCCGAACAGGAAGTGCAGTCACAAGCGAGACGGGTTACCATGTGCCTAGCGCAGCGCTTGAAGGTGGGGACATGGAGCGCGAGTGAATGCGGACTCGTTACTTTGCTGAGCGATTCTGGACTGCCAGCTCGATGAATACAGGAGAATGAATAATGGCCAGAAAAGTCGTGATTACTGGCGGGATTGTCAGTACCGATACGGACGTCTTTCGTGCCGACGTGGTTATTGATGGGGAGCATGTCGTCGGGTTGACGTCTGATGCCTCGAATATTGATGCCGATGAGGTAATCGACGCGACTGACAAGCTCGTGGTGCCGGGCGGGATCGATTCGCATACACATTTTAAAGATCCCGACCCAAAGGAGATCGAAGGTTTCTACTACGGAAGCATGGGGGCAGTTGCCGGCGGGATCAGTTCGGTGGTCGAAATGCCCCAGGCAACCCCGAACGCCAGCGAGGCGAGCCACATCCTGGAGAAGATTAAAGTTGGCGAGGAGAAGTCGCTGGTCGACTTCGCGCTCTGGGGTGCCGCCATCAACCAGGACCTTGAGTCGATCGAAGAGATGATCGATGCCGGGATCGTGGCAGTGAAGTCATTCATGGCTGGCTCGAGCCCGGGATTTCCGAAGATCACCGATGCCAGTATGTACGATGTCTTCGCGCTTCTGGCTGACACCGACATCCCGTATGGCCTGCATGCCGAGAACGACGAGCTTTTGCAGGACGGCATTCGAACACTGCAGGAAGCTGGCGAGAACGATCCACTCGCCCATGCCGATTCACGGCCTCCGATCGTGGAAGCTGAAGCGATCAACCGGGCAATCTTCTTCGCAGAGGAAACCGGAGGTCGGGCATACATCTGTCATACGAGCACCGTAAGCGGCCTGGAGCTGGTCCGCAACGCAAAAGACCGCGGAGTGCGGGTCGATGTCGAGACCTGTCCGCAGTATCTGGCGCTCGACACGGACGACCTTGTCCGCCTCGGGCCATACGGGCGGTGTGCTCCAGCAATCCGTGAACGGGACGAGGTGGAGTTGCTCTGGTCCTACATCCAGGACCGGACGATGGATACCATCGCCTCGGATCACTGCGGCTATACCATCGAGAGCAAAGAGGCCGGCAAGGACAATATCTGGGAAGCGCCGCTGGGATTATCCGGCATTCAGACGATGCTCCCGGCAATGCTGGATGAGTTCCTGCATAAGCGGGATCTCGACTTCACCGGTTTCGTGCGCCTGACCAGTACGAATCCGGCCAGAATCTTCGGTTCCTATCCTCGCAAGGGAACCCTGCGCCCCGGTTCGGATGCGGACATCGCGATTTATGATCTGAATGCGCCATGGACGGTCACCGGATCAGATATGCTGCATCGGAACAAATGGACGCCATTTGAGGGTAAGAATATCGGAGTCCGCGTGGTTCGGACGCTGGTGCGCGGAGCCACGATGTATGAGTTCGCTGGCGAACATGTTGTCCATGGCCAGGCAGGGCATGGGCGCTTCATTAACCGGGAGTACGGTGCAGGAGAGTAGGTCGGCATGGTCTTTACGCTCGCAAACGGGACACTCTACGACGGCACTGGCGCAAGTCGGGTCAAGGGAAACCTTGTGGTCGATGGCGACCGCATCGTCGCGGTCGGACCGGACGTCGATGTGACCGGTGACGTCATCGATGTTGAAGGACTCGCTGTAGCGCCTGGGTTCATCGATATGCATAGTCATAGCGATCTGGTGTGCATGTCAGATCCGCAACTGGCGCCGAAGCTCATGCAGGGAGTGACGCTCGAGCTCCTGGGACAGGACGGGTTGTCTGAAGCGCCGATCAAGGAGGACGATGTCCCCCTCTGGCGACGACACCTTTCCGGACTGAATGGCGATCCGGACCTCCCCTGGGGCTGGCGAAGTTTCGGTGAGTATCTGACCCAGTGCGACGGTGCATCGACGAATGTTGCTGCCATGGTCGGACACGGCACGGTTCGACTGCATGCGATGGGAATGGATGACCGGCTACCGAGCGAGGATGAGCTCCAGGTCATGCGCTCACTGGTCGACGAGGCAATCCAGCAGGGTGCGATCGGCTTTTCCACCGGACTTATCTATTCTCCCTGTGTCTATAGCGAGACCGAGGAGATGATCAGCATTGGCGAGATCGTCGCACAGCATGGCTCGTTTATGGTGTATCACATGCGTTACGAAGGCCAGGAGATTCTCAGGGGGATGGACGAAGTCTTCCGCATCGCCCGGGAAAGCGGCGCAGCGTGCCATATCTCTCACTTCAAAGCTCACGGAATGTCGGCGTGGGGCAAATCCAGCGAGATGATCGAAGCCGTGGAGAAGGCTCGCGCGAGCGGTCTGGATATCACCGCCGATCAATACCCCTACACCGCAGGAAGTACCATGCTTGCGGCAGTTCTCCCGCCCTGGGCGCACTCCGAAGGTATCCGGACACTGAACCGCTGGCTTGGTGATTCGCTCAAGAAGGATCAGATGCGGCGGGAAATGCTCGATGGACGCGACGACTGGGAGTCTATCGTGCTCGCCGCTGGCTGGGACAACATCCGGATTTCCGGCGTCAAAACTGAGAAGAACGCCTGGACTGTCGGGAAGTCGCTCAGCGAGATCTCCGATGGGTGGGGAATCGAGGCGTTCGAGTCAGTGGTGCGGTTGCTCCTCGATGAGGATCACGAAGTATCCATGATCATCTTCGCGATCGACGAAGCGGACGTGCGACAGCTCATCGTTCAGCCGTGGCTGATGCACTGTAGCGACGGCCTTATGGGCGGTACGCCGCACCCGCGTACCTATGGAACGTTTGCCCGGGTTCTCGGTCGCTACGCACGTGATGAAGGTCTGATGCCACTTGAACAGGCTGTCCATAAAATGACGGGACTATCCGCCTGGCGGCTGGGACTGTCTGATCGTGGAGAACTCAAAGAGGGTAACTTCGCCGACATAGTGGTATTTGATCCGGATACGTTGATCGATCGCGCGACCTACGACACTCCCACGTTACATCCGGCAGGAATCGAGCGCGTGATTGTTAATGGAGTGCATGCTGTCCAGGATGGACGTGCCACGGGGAACCTTCCCGGAAGGGTAGTTCGGCGACAGGTCGCGGCGCCCGGTACGCGCTAGCAGCGAAGAGCTGCTAGATTCAGACGACTGGTCTCAGTACAAAGAAAACTCCCCGGGCGTCAGTCGCCCGGGGAGTTTCACGTGTCGTCATTCTGATTGATCAGGTGTTAGTCTCGG
>JBBDTL010000176.1:0-4366 GCA_040904465.1 Thermomicrobiaceae bacterium
CCGATCCTGCCCGCCGCGCCAGTAATCAGCACCTTCTTTCGTACGTCACTCATCATCGGTTATCCGGCTCGCCGCTGAATGTCGCATGACCGTGCTTCGGCGGGAGATGCTGATCGGCATCGTCCTGCGGACGGTATCCCAGCTTAACGATTGCATCGGTGATGTCCCAGTTTCGACTGCTGTTGTTGGAGATAGCGTAGAAGGTGCCGTAGCCGACATCACTCTCGATGGCCCGCCAGACAAGCTGGGCGAAATCCCGAGGACTCAACCACATATAGCGGCCGATTTCGTCCGTCGGCTTTTCAAGGAACCATCCAATTCTGAGGTTGATGATCGACATACCGAAACGGTCATGATAATGACGTCCAAGCGTCTCGCCAAATGCCTTGCTCACTCCGTAGAGGGAATCCGGGCGAACTGGAAGATCCGAATAAACCGGCCAGGCGGTGTCACGATCGTACATCCCCATCACGTGGTTGGTGGACGCAAAAACGATCCGTCTCACCCCTGCCTGCCGGGCAGACTCGTAGACATTGTAATGGCCGACGATATTCGCCTCGTGGACCGCCTCCCACTCGGACTTCCAGGACGGCTGTCCGGCCAGATGGATTATCGAATCGACGCCCTCCATAGCGGGGGCGATCGCTTCATAGTCGGCGATATTGGCAACCACGTAGTCATCGACAACCGGCTTCTCCGGGACGTTCGTGTGGAATTGCAACCGGAGATCGTACCGATCCTTCAATCGCTCAGAGAGCTCGTTTCCGATTCGCCCTGCTGCCCCAGTGATGAGGACTCGCTTTCTGGTACTACTCATTTTCCTGCTTACTCCAGTTGATGCTCAAGCAGTCGGCTTGCCGGCTGCGTCCCGTAGTTTCTCGAGCTCAGTTTTCGTTTCTGCGAGCAACGCATGCACCCGCTCCATCGTTTTCCGATCTTCGTCGGACATTCGTACATGATGAACATAGTGGTCCGCGCGTTCTTCGAGTACCCGAATCTGCTCGCGCAATGGCCCGATCAACGCATAGGGGTATTGCTGGTCGACGTGGTCAAAATACTGCTCTCGCATCTGGATCGTGATCCTTCCCACGTTCGAGGCTCGGCCAGACTGGTTCTGGCCGCCCGGTGTCCCAACTACATTCCAATTCGAGATAGAAACTCTGGTCTGCCCTGAATTCCAGGTTGGATACGGAACAATGCGCCCGCTCCTTCCCCCTCTTCAGGCTTGTTGTGGCCGCCTGCGGTCGTGACGTAGATGTCCCTGTAGTCCTGACCCGCGAAGATCAGGCTCGAAACTTTCTTGGCGGGGAAATCATACTTACGGTCGAATGCTCCGTCTGGCGCATACCTGAAGAGTGCGTTGCCATCCCAGCGCGCTGACCAGACATACCCTTCAGCATCCACGGTCATCCCGTCCGGCCCACCTTCTCCCTCGGGTGTCTTGAGAAACAGACGGCCATTGCTGATCTCGCCGGTGGAGCGTTCGTAGTCGAACAGCGTGATCTCCCGATTTGTGGTGTCCGTATGATACATCTGCTTCAGATCAGGAGTGAATCCGAGCCCGTTGGAAACTCCAGTACCTTCGATGACTGTTGAGTACGACCCGTCGATATCAAGGCGGTACAGCCTCCCCGGTCGCTCCGGAGTTGGCATTGTTCCGCAGAAGACGCGGCCCTCAGGATCTGCAATGACATCGTTGAAGCGGGTATCACGCTCCTCCGGGATTTCGTCGATGACGGACGTTCGCTGACCACCCCGCAAGATGGCAACTGAGCCACGTTCGCCGAAGAGAAGCAGAGAGCCGTCGGCCTGGATAGTAAATCCACCAACGATCGGGCCCTCATAGAATTGTTCATGCTGGCCGGTGGAAGGATCATAGCGAAACATGCGTCCTGTGGGAATGTCGGACCAGTAAAGCTGCTGTTCAGCCTCGTGCCAGATCGGGCCTTCGCCCGTTGCACACTCGTAGTCCGCGATGAGTTCCGGCTCCATAGTCACTCGCTTTCTCCCGAACTTTGTTCTCCGCGTGCTGGTCCGGCAGGTTCACGCCTTGCCTCCAGTAGATTTCGAATCGGCGGGATTGCCGCTAGTCATCCGCTCCCGGCGTTACCGAAGAGTCTTCGTGTTGGTGCGATTCGGATCCGGCAAGGTCGAGCGATTCGATCTGGTCGGTCGCTTCGGGCGGTCCAGTTCGGTTTGCACTCTTGAAAATGCCGGTCATCTGCTCCATTGGAAGTTCAGGGGACTCTCGATACAGGAAGCAAGAGGCAACGCGATTCGGGTGAGTATGGAACAAAGGAGGAGCTGTCTTGACGCACATCGGCATCGCGAACGGGCACCGATCATTGAATTTACAGAACTTCTCTCCTTCGACGCCGAGCTCGCCGGCCGGCCGGCCAATCGCGCGTTCGCCTTCCCAGGGAAGCGCTGGATCTGGCAGTGGAATCGATCCGACCAGCAACCGCGTGTACGGGTGTTCCGGATTCTGCACCACCTGGTCGACATCGCCCGCCTCGGCAACAGACCCCCTGTACAGCACCATGATGTCTTCACTTACCTGATACGCAGTTGTCAGGTCATGCGTAATGTAGATCAGAGAGATCCCGAATTCGCGATTGAGTCGCAGCAAACTGCCGAGAATCGTCGCCCGGAGAGAGGCATCCACCATCGAAACAGGTTCGTCGGCGATGATCAGCTTCGGGCGCAGCAGAAGTGCCCGGGCGACCATAATTCGCTGACGCTGACCGCCACTGAGTTCATGGGGGAAACGGCCGAGAATCTCCTCTGGTCGAATTCCAACCGCCTCAAGTGACTCGTTGATCAGGTTCGAGCGCTCTTTCGCGTTCTTGGCGAGTCCAAAGTTTCGAATAGGCGTGTCCAGCACATGGTCGATTCGATAGAACGGATTGTAGACCTCGAACGGGTCCTGGAAAATGACCTGGATGTCGCGCAGGAACTGCTTTCGCTGACTGCCACTGAGCCTTTCAATGCTCCTTCCGTTGTAGAGAACCTCGCCCTTTGTCGGTGCCACCAACCCGAGCAGGAGCCGGGCAAGCGTGGTTTTTCCGCTACCACTCTCTCCGACGATTGACGTTACCGACGGAACGTCTGACTCGATCTTGAACGAAAAGTCATCAAGCGCAACGGTGTGGCTCTTGTCAAACAGGCTCCCGCCGAAAACCTTGGTAACATTTCGAGCTTCCAGAAGAGCAGTCATCGAGCCTCCTCATACAGATGGCACGCCACCCAGTGATCTGGTTTTACTTCTTCGAGCGTTGGCGTCACCGTCTTGCAGTGCTCCATCATCTTGGGGCAGCGCGTATGGAACGGGCACCCGCTCGGTGGATCAACTAGCGAAGGCGTGATACCCGGGATTCCCTCCAGCCGTTCCTTGCGGCTATCGAGCGAAGGGAGGCTCGCGATCAGGGCCTGGCCATAGGGATGAAGCGGATCCCCGAAGATATCCTTGACGGTGGCGATCTCGACAAGCTTTCCGGCGTACATAACTCCAAGGCGGTCAACAAATTGCGCCATGAGCCCCATGTCGTGCCCAATGAGAATGACCGAAGCGCCAAGATCTTCCTGAACGCGTCTCAGGGTATCCATTACCTGCCACTGAACCACCACATCGAGCGCGCTCGTCGGCTCGTCGGCAATGATTACACTTGGAGAAAGGCTGATAGCCAGAGCGATACAGACGCGCTGCTTCATGCCGCCGCTCAGTTCGTGTGGGAACATGTTCGCCACGTCGCGGCTGAGCCCGACTCGGGACAACAAATCGGCTATGTGATCGTTCAGTCCCGATCGTTTAACATCAATATCATGATCGTTGAAGGCCAGAATGAACTGGTCTCGAATTCGTCGCACCGGGTTCAACGAGTTCATTGCCCCCTGGGCAACTAGCGCGATTTCATCGAGTCTCTTCCGGCGCATGCCCTCCTCGCTCAGCGTGACCAGATCCACGCCGTTAAGGTAGACGGCACCGCTCTCGATCTTGCCGGGAGGCTTTATAAGTCGCAGCAAAGCCAGCGCAATCGTCGACTTGCCGCTTCCCGATTCACCAACCAGCCCGAAGCGCTCGCCAGGCTTGAGCGAGAACGTGACTCCGTTGACGGCCTTCACCGCCCCGGCCTGGGTGTGATAATAGACGTGAAGATCTTCAACCTGCAGCGTCGACTTTGTCTCAACTGTTGGCTCTTCAGTACTTAACGTCTTTTCTACCAAAACGGACCATCCTCCTCAGAGCAGCCCTGCCCCGCTAGCCATTTCCCGGATAGCGCAGAATCACAGATTGGTTGGAAATGGTGCTGTGCCGTATGGTGCGCCCACGCTGGCTCGCCACTGCACCGTCCTCCGTACTTTCGAG
>JBBDTL010000177.1:0-4356 GCA_040904465.1 Thermomicrobiaceae bacterium
CTGAGATCTACTCGATCCGCTATCCGTCGTCAACGGAACATCGCGTCCGCACCTATCTGAAAGCAATTCAACAGATGCCGGCTTCACTTCAGGGGTAATCGCCCTGTCCGACTGTGGTACCGAACCGAAAACGTCCCGCTACTCGCGAACTAACCCGACGGTCTCATGTTCCTTCTGGCGTTCGGCTGTCTTGCCAGGCGGAGTGGTCTGCCCGACCTTTAGCTGGACGATATCCGGAGCGAAGAGCAGACCGGATGTCCAGTCAAACGCAACACGAACGCGTTTTGCCCAGCGCGGCAACTGGAAGAGATAATACGTCCGCCACATGAACCAGGCGAGAAAGCCGGAGAGTGTATAACCTCGAATGTCAGCTACCGCCCTTCGCCGACCAAGGGGCACCATCATTCCGCGCGTCTGGTATCTCATCGCCGCGGTGGGATTCCCGCCAATCGAGGCGGCGATGTTTTGCGCGACCAGCTTGCCCTGGCGGACGGCATGCTGCGCAGTCTGGGGGTACGGATCACCGGTATGCGGGTCCTCGATCATGGCGTTGTCGCCGATACCCCAGACGCCGGAGTATTCGCCGATTGTCAGATCACGGTTTGCGATAACCCTGCCACGGTCGTCATGCGGCAATCCCAGTCCGGTGATCAGCGGGTTCGGTCGCAGTCCGATCGAGCCAATCACGGTCTGTGTCGGGATGATCTCCCCACTGCGCAGTTCTGCCCAGTGAGAGCTGACACGAGTGACGCGCTCGTTAAACCGGATATCGATACCGCGGCTGGCCAACTCTTTGCCCGCATATTCCCCCAGGTGTTCCGGGAAATCGGGGATCAACCGGCTCCCACCATGAACGAGCTTCACGCTGATGTCGTCGATATCCACGTGTGGGTAATACTGCGCCGCTTCTACGAAGAGATCCCATATCTCGGCGGCAACCTCGACTCCAGTGGCGCCGCCACCGATCAGCACGTAGGTCAGCAAGCGCTGTTTCGCGTCGGCGTCAGTTTCGATATCGGCTTGCTCCAGGGTATCGATCAGATGGTTGCGAAGCGAAAAAGCGTGTGCCAGGCGTTGGACGTCGTAGCCGTGATCACCCAGCCCCTCGACCGGCTCGGTATTAGGGATACCTCCGAGCGCAAGCACCAGGTGGTCACACGTCAACGTGCGGGGATACTGACGATGACCATACAGACCGTGATTGATCTGCACCTGCCGGCGTTCGATATCGATGCCCGTAACTTCGCCAACGTAGAGATCAACATCCGGGACGACTTGCCGGATCGGGTTGAGTATCGACTCCGTCTCGATCGCCCCGGAGACGATCTCGGGTAGCAGCGGATAGAAGACAAACGAGTTGTCCCGGTTCACCATCGCGACACTGACATTCGTGCCTTTGAGCGATCGCTGAAGCTCGTACGCCGTATAGACCCCGGCAAAACCACCCCCGAGAATCAGTACGTCATGATGCTGTGATGTGTCGAACCGATCAAATTGCATCGTCGAAGACCCTCAAAAGCCTCTGCCTCGGCGAGATGGGCGGTTCGAAGTACCGCTCTCAGCAGCCCTGCGTCGAATCCATCATTCAGATATATGATGTTGCGGTAAGCGAAATATGAAATGTCCGGGCGTTGGAAGCGGCGCAAAAGGTGACATAGGAACACAAACACGACCAAGCTCGTG
Source organism: Thermomicrobiaceae bacterium (assembly GCA_040904465.1). Classification (GTDB taxonomy): domain Bacteria; phylum Chloroflexota; class Chloroflexia; order Thermomicrobiales; family Thermomicrobiaceae; genus SLMJ01. Next base: position 1,684 of record JBBDTL010000177.1, read on the forward strand.
TCGGGACACGAACCCGGCCGCTATGAACATGCTCTCGACGTTCGTGTTACCCGGGAACTAACGCGCCGATGGCCCGGGGTGATCGGAGTCGTCGTCTCCGGATACCTCGCCACGCCACGCGCCGGATTCCTCGTGCTGACTCTCGATCATATCCTTGAACCGGTCGAGATCGCCCTCGATACGGCGTGACATCATTCCGAGTGCATCACCGACCGATTCCAGAAAGCCTGTCGTTTCGTACTCCATCTGAAGCATCACTCGGGATGTCTGATCGTTAATGTGATGGAAAGTAACGACGCCGCTGTTGATCGCGCCAGTCTTGTTGCGCCAGGCGATCCGCTTATCCGGAAGCTGTTCGGTGATCTCGGCTTCCCAGCTTTCGTCTTTCCCGCCGATATTGGCGTGCCAGACGAGATGTGTGTCGTCCTGCTGGTGCACCTCGCGAATACCCTCCATGAACTTGGGAAACTCCTCGAACTGTGTCCACTGGTTATAGGCGGTTCGCACCGGTACGTTGATTTCAATCGACTTCTCAACTGTAGCCATAGTGTTCCTCCTGAACTGATCATTGCGATGATGCTCGATAGAACGTCTCTGTTGTCGAGGTATGCAACCATCGTGCCATGCCGTCTTGCGCGGCTGGCAAAATTCACTTTCGAAAATTCACGTGCCCCAAATGAACCGGATCTGTCGCGCTCGCATCAATGAACCGGGCATGTACTATTCAGGGTGTCGGATATGTATCGGATTTATTGAGAACGGTCGCACCAATTGTCGATCATGTACATTGCAGGTCCGTATTTGTTGAGCAACGGATTCGTCGCCGAGAGCGCCGATAGCCCGTTCGGCCTGCTCAATATTCTCAGTTTGCTCACCTCAGCGGCGATCATCTACATCGCGTGGCAGGCATGGTCAGCGCGGCCCAGATTAACTGACGTCCGCGAACAGCCGGTCACTGAAATTCCGGGCGATCTCCACCCAGCTTATGCCGGACTCATAGCCTCAGGGCGGGTCCGGGACGTGCAGATCGAAGCGACCGTGCTGGAGTTGATCCGTCGGGGGACGATCTCGCTAGAGCCGGACGCAGATGACCGGACAAAGGTTCAGCTCCGGATTGCTGACACAGATCAGGTGCAGATTCCGCTCGAACAGGAATTGATTCGCCTGCTACAGAGCCGCGCACGGGAGGGCGTGGTCGGTTACCGCACGCTGAACCGGTCTCGAAACAACTGGGGAAGCCTGCGGAGGCAACTCCGGCAAGATGGCATCGAAATGGGCTGGCTCAATCCGTCGTCAAGCCAGACGCGACTTGCCTTCATCGTTCCCGGCCTCGTAGGAATTGCGCTGGCAATTGTGCTCATGATCGTCGCATTCACGGCTGAAACCGGATGGCCAGTTCTCGGCGCGATCATCACAGGCTTGACCGGCAGCGTCGCTCTTTCGATAGGCAACATCATCCCGGAAACCACGAGAGAGGGTGAAGAGGCGGCGATTCCCTGGCGTGGTCTGCGGACCGGCCTGGCTCGGGCGCGCGACGAACGTCCTGACAGTATCGATCTTGACCGCGCATTCCCCTATATCGTCGCCATGGGGATGGCCGCGCAATATGACCGCCATCTCCGGCGAGCGAGTCAATCCGGGTACATACCTGCCTGGATCGGGCGCCGCTCCCGTGTCCAGGAGTGGCCGGAAGGCTGGCATACCTACTGGATCGCTCTCCACACGGCGCTTGCACCCACCGATCCAGCCAATACGACAGCTCCGACCGGATCGGCCTGGAGAAGGAGCATCACCGGGGGTCGATTCTAGCGAGCTCCCAGAGTCAGAGGTACAGGTTGAATCCAGACAAAGGGACAGTCTAATAGAGACGCCGGCACAGTAAACTCTGCATAAAATCAACTATGGACGAACTCCCGGAGGATACCTATGTCCAGAATTCCTTGGCTTTCCTGGGCGCCGAAAGCAGTGTTCGGCTCGCTGATGTTTATCGCTGCGCTGTCTTCAGTGGTCGTGTTCACCACGGAGGTGTCCGCTTCGATTGAAAGCCAGTTCGGAGCAACCGGCCTCTTCGACGAAGCAGACGTCCTGAGCGAAGATGAGCGGGCTGAGATCGAAGCCGCTATCGCCGAGGTCGAAGCGGAGGGCGCGCCGACGGTCGTGTACCTGCGCCTCCTCTCCTCGCAGAATGACCGGGCCGTCGATGACGCCCGGTCGTTGATGCGAGCATGGAATCTTGAATCCGAGCTCGGAGCCCGGGACGGGTTCGTCATCTTATTGAACCTGGAGCCCGAGGACCCGAACCGTGGCGAACTCGGCGTTGTTGCTGGAGAACTTCACTTCAATGGGGGTGCTCTGCCGCAGTCACGTCTCGACAACATACGTGATGAGATGATCGACTATCTTGCCGACGACGAGATGGCCAACGGCATCGTCCACGGTCTCGAGCTGACTTCAGAGTATCTGGAGTCCGGCCCTCCGGAGCCATCCGCGTTCGAAACATTCCTGGAATCCATCGCCCGGGGGCCGTTAAGCATCCTGAACGCGTTTTCGCTTGTCGCGGCGATGTTCCTGGGACTTATCGGCTGGCGTACCTGGCGAGATCGCCCGCGTGCGGAGAACGTGGCCAGAATCAAGTCGACCGAGCCGCCGGCCAATCTGCACCCGGCAATCGCC
>JBBDTL010000178.1:0-4284 GCA_040904465.1 Thermomicrobiaceae bacterium
GCGACTGAAGAAGCCCTCGGCGAACGCATCGAGTTTCGTACTGGTGATACCCGGAGTCTGGACTTCTCCGACGGGCAGTTTGACGCGGTGGTGGCGCATACGTTGATCAGCCATGTTGAAGAACCTCTCGTGACTCTGAAAGAGGCTGCGCGGGTACTGAAGCCTGGTGGAACGATCACTATATTTGACGGTGACTATGCCTCGCTCACATTCGCTCTATCTGACCCTGAAAAGGGCAAGAGATATGACGAAAAGCTGATAAGTGCCGTAGTCACGAGGCCGTACATTATGCGCCAGATGTCGCGCCTCATCCGCGATGCGCGACTCGAAACAACACGGTTTTTTGCGTATGTCATGGCAGAGATGGGCGAGGCAGACTTCTTCCTTCCAGGTATCGAGTCTTTCGAGAAACTTGGCCCGCAGTCAGGGGCGGTCACAGAAGAGGAAGCTGTGAGCTGGGTTGCGGAATTGAAGAAGTCTTCTGATGAGGGTGTCTTCTTCGGCGCTGGTAATTTCCTCACGTATATTGCGAGATAGCCTGTGTAGAAGGCCCCTACGTTAAAGCTACTAAAGTCAAGTGGCACAATTCCAGTACGAGAAAACCAGTGGATGGACCTTCGCGATGGGAGGGAGGACGCCAATTGCCAGGAGCTACCGAACAGTAAATTGACTCCAGCATCGCGGTAACGACGCTGGAGTCGAGGGACACAGGAGCGAATCACTCACTGCGCGATCCTCACAATTGTGCAGTATACAGAATTCTCTCTTGTGCTCTCAACAGACAGTCAAGCTCCGCCTGCGTGAACAGCTCGTCCTTCGGGCGAGCATCTGATGCTCTAGCAAACTGAGAGGACTGCACGATGACAAGCACTCATCAACCATCGGTCGCCGCGGTACTTGACCATACCGCCGTTGATGCCCTCGGCGCCGCGATTCACGGCGAAGTTCTTATGCCATCCGACGCTGGATACGAAGAGGCCCGCAAAATCTACAACGCGATGATCGATAAGCGGCCGGCGCTCATTATTCGATGCGCAGATGTTGCCGATGTGATCGCCGCGGTTGAGTTCTCCCGGGTGAATGACCTGGACCTTGCCATTCGAGGCGGAGGTCACAACGGAGCTGGACTCTGCACTGTCGACGATGGGCTGGTTATCGATCTGTCAACGATGAACGGCGTTCGCGTTGACCCGGTCAGCCGTGCCGCTCGTGTCGAGGGCGGCGCGACACTTGGCGATCTGCATCATGCGACGCATGCGTTTGGCCTGGCCACTCCAAGCGGCATCATGTCGACCACGGGCGTTGGGGGAATCACCCTCGGCGGCGGACTCGGTCATCTGACCCGCCAGATGGGACTTGCCATCGATAACCTGCTCGAGGCCGACGTGGTACTCGCGGACGGCAGCTTCGTGACGGCGAGCGAGTCTCAGCACGCCGACCTATTCTGGGCATTGCGGGGTGGAGGGGGCAACTTCGGTGTCGTCACCTCCTTTCTCTTCCAGCTCCATCCGATCGAGTCGCTTGTTGCTGGACCGATGCTCTGGCCCCTGGAGCGATCTGGCGAGGTTCTGCGCTGGTATCGGGACTTCATCACCCAGGCTCCCGAGGAGCTCAACGGCTTTTTCGCTTTTCTCACCGTGCCTCCGACCGCTCCGTTCCCTGATGAGCTCCAGAACACGAAGATGTGCGGCGTGGTCTGGTGCTACACCGGTGACCGGCCAGATGAGGTGTTCGCTCCAATACGAGCACAGTTCGGTACCCCGGCGCTCGATTGGGTCGGTCCGATCCCACACCCCGCGCTGCAGAGCATGTTCGACGCGCTCTATCCACCCGGTGATCAGTGGTACTGGAAGGCCGACTTCGTCAATGAGATCCCCGACGAAGCGGTCGACGTCCATATCAAGTACGGTGCTGAACTGCCAACGTGGAAGTCGACGATGCACCTCTACCCCATCGATGGCATCGCTGGGCGCATCCCGAAGGATGCGACTGCATGGAACTACCGCGACGCCAAGTGGGGGATGGTCATAGCTGGAATCAGTCCGGACCCGGCGGACAACGCACGGATGATTGGTTGGGCTCGGTCCTATTGGCAGGAACTGCACCCGTACTCCGCCGGTGGCGCCTACGTGAACATGATGATGGATGCGACGGATGAAGGAACTGACCGGGTGCGTGCATCCTATGGAGATCACTACGACCGGCTACGGGAGGTCAAACAGAAATACGATCCTGAAAACCTATTCCACGTCAACCAGAACATACCGCCAGCGTAAGTACGCCCGGGTTCCAACAGCACTACGATTGCCGACGCTGAAGAAAATGGCAATACGCTGCCAGATACCCGGGACGGTGAGGCTACGATCCAGGGCTACCAGGGTACGCTCATCAGATCCTCCCACACAGCAAAGCAGGCTCCGTTTCGGAGCCTGCTTTGTGGGTGGGAGCGAGATCATGAGCCAGCAGATGACCGCACCGAGCGTTCATCTTGGGAGCGTGCGTGCAATCCGGGCACGCCACTACGAGAGCGAAACGCTGAGGTTCTCGAGCTACCGCTGCTGCTCGGATGGTTTGGGAACCAGCCCCTGAGAGATGGCGTAGAGCACGGCCTGGGTCCGGTCCCGCACGCCGATCTTGTGGAACAGCGCGGACAGGTTGTTTTTCACCGTGCTCTCGGCCAGCGAGAGATGGTCGGCAATCTGCTTGTTGCTGTAGCCCTGGGCCAGATGTTTCAGCAACGTCATCTCCCGATCGGAGAGGAGCTGTTCTTTTTCGTTTGGCGCGCGGGTGAGCAGACGCTGGTACTCCCGCATCAGGATAGGCGCCATGGTGGCGTCGATCGTTGCTCCACCGCTGGCCGCAACCTTGATCGCCTCGACCAGCTCTTCAGAGCGCGTGTTCTTGAGCAGATAGCTCTTGGCGCCAGCGCGTACGGCGTGAATCGCGTATTCATCATCCTGGTACATCGTAAGCACCACTACGTTGGTCCGCGGGTAGTTTTTGACGATGTACTCGGTTGCTCGTATGCCGTCCAGCCTTGGCATATTTATGTCCATGAGGACCACATCCGGCTCGTGCTTCATAACGAGCTGGATCGCCTCCTGCCCGTCACGCGCCTCACCGACGATTTCGATCGTCGGGACCGTTTGCAGAAGTTGCCGCAGCCCTTCACGAAACAGGTCGTGGTCGTCTGCAACTATCACCCGTATCGTTTCGAACCCCAATGCCACAGCTCCTCCTGGTTACGACCGCTTCTCAGATTGTATGAGCGGAATGCTTGCAAGTACACGGGTCCCTTTTGCTTCATGACCTTCAATACTGAGTGAGCCGCCCATCTCTTCGGCGAGTTCCTGCATCTGCTGGATCCCGAAGTGCAGCTCTTTATCGCTGGTCATATCGCCGGCGATGCCCCGGCCATCATCACGCACCTCGACATCCAGCATGTCGTCCCGGCGCTGGACTTCAACGTGAACGCTGGATGCCCCGGCGTGCTTCCTGATATTCTGCATCGCCTCGCGAACAATGCCGACGACGGCGCGTTCGACTTCCGGCTCCAGCCGGACTCCGCTGATCTCGGTCAGATCCAGCTCGATCTCCGGGTCGCGCTCCGAAATCGGCTGATCTGCCATAAGCCCGGCAATATCCCGCAAACGACCGGTTATCCCCCGGGCTTGCTGTTTCGGCTTCCGGAGCCCATTAACCATAGTGCGTAGCCGGTCGATTGCATCATTGAATTGCTCGCGGATCTCGGATGCCTGCGCGGCAACCTTCTCCGGTTCATTTGCAGCCATGCGCTCCAGCAGCTCCAGCCGAAGCCGCATGTACGCCATATCCTGCACAACGCCGTCGTGCAGCTCGTGGGCGACATACCGGTTTACCTCGTTGACGAGCTCCTGTCGGGTTTCCTGTTGATTGGATTGATCTCCGACCCGTTCTCGAAGGATGGTCAACTGCATCTGCTGAGCGGTGAGCCCGGCGATTGTGGCCAGTGTCACCACATCTTCCGGCAGGTAGGTAAAAGTGTCGCCCTCACGCCGATGAACCGCCAGCGCACCGACCAGCTCCTCGCCGATCATCATCGGGACGACCAGCAAATCCTGACGATCCGATGGCGCGAACGGCCTGGCGAACTCAGTGGACGATTGTCCCAGCCGATGCGCGGCGATCCAGCGCTGGTGTATCAGCTTGCCGAGTTGCTCGCTCGACGGCGGGTTCCCGGTACTTTGAGAGGCACGCCAGCTCTGCACGAGGACGAGCTCGCCTCCGGCATCGCGCTGGAAGATC
>JBBDTL010000179.1:0-4271 GCA_040904465.1 Thermomicrobiaceae bacterium
TTCCGACGTAGATTAACAACGGTGTACCGAGCCGGCGCTTGGTGTGCAATTCGATGAGATTCCTGGAGCTTTCTCGGGTTCCCTTGAAACCGAGGAAGATTTCGCTAACGCCGTCGGGTATCGTCGTCACCCGGCTTGCGATTTCCGGGAGATGATGAATCAGGCGATCCCTGGTGAAATCTGAGACGGTAACGACGTGATTCGCATGCTTAAGCCCTGTAAGGCTTCGTCGGATGCTCCGGCGAGTGAGGTAATCCAATCCATCGGCGTCGCCTGGATAGTCGACGATCCCCACATCGTGCACGATCACCACGCTCGGAACACCTCCTGTCTTCCGGAGCGCCTGTGCGCCAGTTAGTTGGGGCAGGAGTATGAGATCGACTTCGTCAGCGGAACGCACTGCGTGAGGGTTGTTACGCAGTATAGGCAACCTGACTGACTCGAAACGAGCTGGTGAGAACCGGACGCGATCTCCCCAGCATTCGCCAAGGCTGTGTATGACTCTGCCGATACCGCTATGTGAGGTGTACGCCTCCAGGTTCGGGATCGCTATCTTCACGGGCCGACTGGTAGACGGGTACGATGGCAGACTCTGATGCACTTCGATTGATGGCGAGAAGCTCACGATCCTGTTCACTGTTGGACCGCTTGTCTGTACCCGCGAGAAGCGCGCTCGGTTTCTCGATAAACGTCCAGCATCCGACTCGTCGACCGCTCCCATGTAAACCGTGCTGCTTGATCTAATCCCTTATGACTCAGCGCGCGTCGCAGGTCGTCATCATTAAGAATCCGCGAGATGTGTTGAGCCATCGACTTTTCCGCACCTGGTCCAGGATCGATCAACAGAGCCGCATCTCCCACGAGCTCCGGGAGAGACGCAGCATTCGAGCAGATGACTGGAGTCCCACACGCCATTGCTTCCAGGACAGGAAATCCGAAACCTTCATAAAGGGACGGCATCACGCAAATGTGCGCGAGATTGTACAATGACGGCAAATCGTCTTCAGGCACATCGTCCAGAAATTGAACTGCATGGCTGATGCCGAGTTTTGTTGCCAGATTCACCAGGCGTGTGCGTTCCTGCTCGAAATGCGCTCGACCAACCTTAAGCAGAGCCACGTCGCTACGTTCCTGCCTCACGATGCTCAGCGCGCGAAGCAGTGCCTCGAGATTCTTGCGCGGATCCTCGGAGCCAACGTAAATGAGATACCGCTGGTCCGTTGACAACCCGTAGCGGAGCCGGGTTGATTCATTGACGTCCAGCGGTCGGAAACGAGCGTGGTCGATTCCGAGATGGACGACGTCAACCTGCTCAGCAGGTATCCCCAGGTGAGTACTCAGACATCGTTTCGTGAAATGGGAGTCCGCAACAAGACGGTCGGCCCGCTTGAGGCCCGCCATTGCAAGCCGATCGAAAGCTCGGTCAGCGAAGCCACGGTAAGGGCAAAGGTCGGCATCGTTTCGCAACATATATGGGATGATGTCATGGACGGTTACGATCGCTGTACCTGGCGGTTTTCGGGCTAAAAGAAGGGACGCCAGGTTCTGGCTGCTGAAATGATAAACGTCAGCCTCGGGGTAATTTGCCCATACCGGGTAGTTGCTGAGAAACGCGGGTAAGTCAATTCCCAGTTTCCGCAACCCCGATAAAGCCGTCGTCGGAAACGGCGGCATGGCGGGAGGCACGCGCCGCGCCTCAATGGATGTATTGCCCAGGTGGTCAAGGAGCATATGGACATAACGACCCACCCCGGTGTTCGGCCCTCCGGGCTTTGCGATCATCGCCAACCGGCTAGTCTTTTCCTCCGCCGCCACTCGTTCAAGGCTCGCCAGCTCTACCACTGTGTTCGCCTCCTGCTATCCAGCATCTCCACTGCGGGGAGTGCCCAGACTATAAAATCCAGCAACGTGATAAATGAAACAGCGATGGAATAGCGGGGGGACATTGCTCGCCCATCGAGTCGCACTGCGAGTAGCATGTAACGCACGCGAGCGCACACAGCGTGAATCAGAAGAATCCCCCAGGTCACAAGTGCAATCCGGCCGACAACGATCGCGGACAACGGCATAAGTGTCATTATCAAGCCGGTGGTGACTGTACGTCGCGTCGACGCCACATCATCTTTGGCACCGTACTGAGCACCATAGATCAGGAGATTCCGCAGCCAGCGCGACTGCTTGCTTCGATACTCGCCTATCGTTTCGGGATACTCTGATCGCACGACGCTTGTGCCGACGTATCGGATAGCAATATCGTTCGCGGCAAGTCGGCGAGCGAGGTGATAGTCTGTCCCCGTTGGTGCTGGAAAATCGAGACCGCCGACATTGTTGAGCGCATCGCGGGTGACCGCGGCATTTCTGCCAAGTAGTCCGTCAATGTAGCGCCCGTGACGCATTCCTACGACAACTTCGGACGCCCAGAGATGCGAAGGTAACAGCATCTCACGTTGATAGTCGAGTGGCCGCGACGATCCAGTCGCCGCATGCTCACCTTCTATTATCAGCGGAGCAATGGCCGAGATAAGAGTGTCATCTCGAAACACGCAATCGGCATCGGTCAGGTAGATAATTTCACCCGAAGCGTATTCAAGGCACCTCGCGAGCGCCTTCTGTTTCCCTTCCCCCGGGCCCTGCTCAATCACGATTACGCTCTCGCTGGCGTATTTCCGGGCACGACGTAGCGTGTCGTCAGTTCCGCCGGCACAAATGATCAGTTCAATAGTCGGGTAGCTGAGAGCAAGAAATGAATCTATGTGATTGTCGACGTGTCTGGCTTCATTCCATGCCGCAACTAATACGCTCACTTTCGGGTAATCGGGCAACTCCCTCGGCGTATGCACCTCGCGTTCGCCGTCGTCAACTGACCACTCGCGTTGACCTTGCTTCCATGCGCGCAGGTTGAATAGCCCAACAAGGATGAGCCCGAACGCGAACGTCCAGGGCCAATGGAGATTCGCTCCGCGTTTCAGTGCGCGAATTTGACTGATCATCGAAGCCAGAATTCAGGTGTCGCGATTTCGGGCCACGGGTCGCCCTTCAGCCATCTATAGACAACCCGACGGTAATCAGAAATCTCAATCATCTCCGCAGTCTCGATAAACTGCAATCTGATACCACGGAACGCACACGGGCTCATAAAAGTCGCTCTAGACGGAGTCTGCGGCGGCAAATCTCGTCCCGCATGTGCTGATAAATATCTGAACGACTTGTCACACCAGCCAGCGACATGCAACAGGTCTCGAACGTCGGGAACGTCAGTTGCCGATCCGAAAGCTTGACTGGCGAAACCGCGGCCCGTTTGAAAACCACCGGACTCGTCCTGGCCTGCCATCAGTCGTCGGGCAACTGCGCGAAAGTCAGCGTCGAAACCGAACGGGGTCAACTCCTCGGCGGCGCGCAATACGTCGCCAAGTGGCGCAATCCAGGACGGTGTAGCGCTGGCGCGTCGGTTCGCATACACCACGGTAAGCAGCGAACCATCTTCAGACAACCATCGGGCCACAAAGCGCATCGCTCGCAGTGCAGAATCGAGATACTGCTCCTGATTCGTCCATTTGTACCCCTGCAGCAGGCCAGATACGCAGCGTGCAATATAGACAGGGAAGTACTTCTCGACTCTTTTGTTGCCGAGACTATTCTGGGCAATTGCTCCGTCTAGATCGCCTCGCCCCTGAATCTGATGATTCATAACCCGGCGAAGCGTGGGTATCGCATAGCGTTCCGCCCACTCCGGATTCTCGACGACCTCGGAAAGCAGAAAGAATGCTTCGGACCAGGTGGCCGCCTTGTTCGGAACAAATGCTTCGCTGCTTGTGCTGTCCCCGATGGATTGCGTATCCGGATCCCATAGTTGTCCTAATGCGAAGCGCTCAAGGTTGCGCTGCGCACAGTCGCTGTAGGCTGCCCAGCGGAGGTCACCCGCAGATTTGAGTTCGGCAGCCACCAGGAGCAATCCGATGTCGCACGCAGCCTCATGAGGGGTACCCCCGCTTGATGGGTTCATCTCGAAGGCCGAAGCACGAAAGTGCCCGTCGTCGCTCTGACCCGCTATGAGATCATCTGCTGCCCGGATTGCTTTGTTCAACCAATGATCGTTGCCGGTTCGCGTCCAGAGGTTCACGTAGCTATGAATGATGCCCTCATAACGCCAGTCCAGTCCGGGCCCGGTGTACATCAAGCTTTGCTGCCACCAGTGAGCGACGGGGCCACCGTACCCATCGGCCGATCGCATGGAGTTGAACCAACTGTCCGCTCGAGCCAGCGCATTATTT
>JBBDTL010000180.1:0-4127 GCA_040904465.1 Thermomicrobiaceae bacterium
CAGCAGATCTTCAAGATCATGGAGCTTATGGGCTTCGAGCAGGCAGAGAAGTGCTTCCACCTGGGATACGAGATGGTCACGCTCCCCAGCGGTGCAATGAGCAGCCGCTCCGGGAACGTGATCCTCTACGATGACATTTCGCAGGCAGTGCTGGAACGCGCCCGGGAGATCATCGACGAGAAGAACCCAGACCTCCCGGACGGCCAGAAAGATCAGATTGCCCATGATGTCGGCATCGGGAGCCTGCGGTACAGCATGCTTTCCCGGGACAACAACCGGGTGATCGTTTTCGACGTCGAGGAATCACTCTCGTTTGACGGTCATGCTGCGCCGTACATTCAGTATGCGCATGCCCGAGCCTGCCGGATTCTGGAGAAGGTGGATGCGCTGCCGGATGGTGATCTGATATTCGCTGATTTGACCAATGAGGAAATCGCTCTGATTCAGCAGATCGCCATTTTCCCCAGTGAGGTACAACGGGCAGCGAGCGAATACAAGCCGCTCTACCTGGCAACCTATGTGTTTGAACTGGCTCAGAAGTTCAACGACTTCTATCGCTCCTGCCCGGTTCTTCAGGCCGAAGAGCCGGTGCGGTCTGCCCGGATTGCACTGGTGGACGCCACCCGACAGGTGCTGGCGAACGCCCTCGACACACTTGGCATCAAAGCTCCAGAGGTCATGTAATGGTGGGCAGCGGCAGGACCGATAACCGAATGGCGACTGCTTGCGTCAAGCCGATACAAATTCCGATGGCGATTGGTGCGATGAAAACGGGTGTCGACCGGGGCGCGTCGGTGCTGGATGCGACAGTCCGCGCACGGTTGAAAGATCGCGGCCGGCAGTCAATTATCGACCGGATACTCGAGAGCCAGATGGTGCCAGTTGCCCCGCTCGAAATGCCGGATACCCGGCGGTATCCGGGACAGGTACTTCAGCTGGACGCCGTTGCCGAGGCGAGCCTGCTGCTGGCCGAAGCTGTCTCCCAGTCGATCAACAGGGGTGAGCTCGCGCTTACATTCGGAGGAGACCACGCCGCGAGCGTCGGCACTGTCGCTGGTGCAGCAGCACAGTGCGAACGGCTGGCGGTGATCTGGATCGATGCTCACGCCGATATGAACTGGCCAGAGGTCTCACCGAGCGGGCGGATCCACGGAATGAGTCTCGCCGCGAGCATGGGCCGCGGTGCACCAGAGTTGACCGATATTCTCGGTAAATGTCCGAAAGTACGTTCGGAAGACGTCTATTTAATCGGGATCAGATTGCTGGACCCGGGCGAAGAAGGCTGGTTGCGCGAAGGCGACTGCCATCTCGTTACGATGCCGGATGTCGACAGCGTTAGTCTGGATGCGGCGATTCAGCACGTTATCGGCCGAATCCGTGCGTCTGGGGTTGATGCGGTACATCTGAGCTTTGATGTGGATGCGCTCGACCCGCTGGTCCTTTCCGGAACCGGAACAACCGAACGAGGCGGATTCACCTATCGCGAAGCACATCGCATCCTGCGTCTGCTGCGTGACTCGGGACTGCCGGTGCGCTCGGTTGACTTTGTGGAACTGAACCCGGATCTGGATCCGACCGGAGCTTCAACCGATGTCGCAGCCGATCTGGTTGCCCTCTCGCTAGGGGAGGATGTTTTTCGTCCAGCGCTGCCTGCTAAGGGTTATGTAGCACGATGACCCCGTGGTCGGTGGTGACATAGAGAATGGCGCCACCCATCGAGAAGTCCAACTCGGTAACCTGGTAATCCTCAATCGATGAGACTTTCCCCCAGGTCTGTCCGCCATCTTCACTGAGATAGAGGCCCCGGATCGTGCCCAGAAAGATACGGAGAGAATCCTGTGGGTGCGGGAGGAGAGCAAAGATTCCCAGCCCTTCTTCAAGCTCGGCATCCGGGATGTCTTCCTCCAGCGGGACGACTGATGCGACCACATCCTCGAGCCCTTCACGGGTTGAACTCCAGGTGCGGCCGCCATCGTCGCTGAAATGGACCCCGCCAGGCTCGCCAACCAGAATCCGGTCACCACTTGCGTGGATAGTTCCGATCCCCCAGAACCGGAGAAGGGGCTCCGCAAACTCCGGATTCTCCGGATCGTCAATCTCAATCTGTCGAAGATAGCTGACCCCATCCTCCGAGGTGAAGAGACCGAACAAACCTATCTGTGTGATTGTCAGGCGAGTGAGGTCAAACTCTGAATCAGGGAGGTGCCGTTCCCACGTGTATCCCCCGTCCTGAGAGATTGCCAGTCCGCAGCGAGATCCAATGATGACGTCATTGTCCTCGGGCCAGACAAGCATAGGACGAACATTCTGGACATCATCAATTCTCTGCCAGGACTCACCGCCATCAGTGCTCCGGTGAAACGGCACCGGATCGTTGTCTGAGAGACATCTGGGGTGATCACCCAGGTAGAGCAGGTCAGGATCTGAGGGGTCCGCGACAAGCCGCCCCGATACGGGCAAGCTGCCAATACGTTCCCAGCTGCGCGCGTCGGATCGGCGGTACAGAGTAGAACTGGTGGCCGCATATTCCGCGGGAAGTTCTGCATCCCAGAGAACTATCTGCTTCGCGTTCAGACCATCGAGCCGAAGAAAACTACCGCTGGGAATCGGCGTGGGATCAGCTGATGCAGCAGCTGGGGTTAGTGCAGGCTCACCGGGTTCATCGTCCACCTGGTCAGATCTATTCCGGATCTCAAGACACCCGGAAAGCACTAAGGAGAGGGTGATCAGTATCGGAATCAGTAAACCACCGCGCACCGTCAACCGTGCTCCAACCGATACATGCGTCTCTGCCCTGACATCGGGATCAGGCAGGTAACCGGAATCTGATTGTGCCGAAAATACGCTGGTGGCGCCGATCAGGCGAGCGCGGGCTCAGTTTGTGTCGGTATCCGGCGCGTCTTCTCCGAGTATGACAATGATCTCATATCCCTCGGCGTGATCGCCATCGTCAAGCTCGATCGTTGACGGATCAAAACCGAGTTGCGCCGCGACATCTTCTGCGGTTGCCTCATCGATCCCGTAACCGAGAATCATGCTGTTTGGAACGTTCCCTGCCTCAGCTGATTGCCGGATATCGACATCCTGATAGCCCGCGTTGAGGAGAACGTCCTGGCTCTGTCCGGCAAACCCATCGACGAAGGTGCCGTTTTCGATCAGGATCGAAGCATTGTGGTTGATCTCCTCGTCGGCTTCTTCACCCTCGTTGCCATCGGACCCCTCGTCGGAATCCTCTGTATCGGCCGCGCCGTCATCCGGCGGAATCATCTCAGCCAGTATTCCGTCGATACAGTCCCAGTCGGGTACGAGATAGTAATACAGGTCGGGCACATAGTCTTCGGTGGTGCATTCGATGATGCTGTAACTCTGAATGTCGTCCGATTCGATGTTGTTGGCCATCCGGGCAAGAGCCAGCGATTCTCGCATGGAAAGATCGGTTCGGAAATTCTCTTCGACATCCCGCAACAGGCTTCTGACCTGAGTGATGAGATTCAGCCGAACGCCTTGCTCGCGCAATGCCCGAAGCACCTGTTGCTGTCGCATTCCGCGGGCGAAGTCGTTGTCGTCATAGCGCGAGCGAACGTACTGCAGCGCCGCCTCACCGTCCATGTGCTGTGGCCCGGTCGGGAAGTAGACGCGGGTCCACTCATAGTTGTCATCCTTGAGGACTGCCGGGTTGTCGATTACCACGCCACCGATTGTGTCGACGATGTTGATGAAGCCGGTGAAATCAACTTCAGCGTAGTAGTGGACGTTGATATCAAAATGGAACTCGACAACTGCCTTGGTGAGCGCCCGCCCACCGTGGGAGTAGGCGGCATTGATCTTCTCCGTGCCGAGATCGGGGATGTCGACCTGCAGGTCACGCGGGATCGACATCATGCCGACTTCGTTCGTCTCTGGGTCAATCGAAACAATGATGATCGTATCGGAACGCGAGCTATCCCCGTCTTCACGAGTGTCTACCCCGTAGAGTGCGATGTTGACGCGCTCGTTGCCATCCCAGTCCGGCAGGTCCTGGCTTTCGTCCTCTAGGTCTTCGCCGTTTTCGTCATCGTCGAACCCCTGTCCGTCGCTACCATCAGACTCCTGGGTGACGATAACCGGCGTCCCCTGTTCGTTCTCTT
>JBBDTL010000181.1:0-4125 GCA_040904465.1 Thermomicrobiaceae bacterium
GCTCACAACGCTGCAATTCGATAACGAACGCTTCGATCGATTTCTCCCAGAGATCGTCTTTCGGCGAGGCCAGATTTATCAGGTATGAGTCATGGGCGACGACCGGCCCGATCCCGGTTTCCAGCTCCCGCTGTTTCCAGAGCCCGATCTCTTCCTCCGCCAGCGGCTTCGCTCGCCACTGGTTCGCGTTCTTTGTGAAAACCTGCAGAGAATCGCAGCCCGCCTTCTCCGCCCGGTCGAACGCTTTGCTGCATCCACCGGCCACCGACATGTGCGCGCCAAACTTCATATTGACATCCCTCTGAATCTCGTTATCGTGCGATGAGCGCTTCGATCTTCTCCTTGTCAAAGCCGATGACGACTTCCCCACCGTCAACTAAGAGTGGTCGACGGAGCAATGTGGGGTTCTCCCGCATAAGCTCCAGTAACTCATCCTCTGAGAGATCTCGATCGGCCAGACCGAGTTCCCTGTACGCCTTGCTTCGCGTAGAAAGCACATCCGACGGCTTTAATCCAGTCTCCGCGAAGAGTGCTTTCAGCTCTTCCACGCTGAATGGTTCCTTGAAGTAGTCTCGACGTTTGAATTCGACTCCATTTTCGGCAAGCAACGCCTGCGCTTTCTTGCACCCGGTTCAGGTGGGGTGGACATATACACGCACTGGACAAACTCCTGTTCATTGATCGTGTCTCGCTACTTGTCATACGGCCAGCCGGGATGTTCGAAAGGCGGATCGGGGTACTGATAGAAGCCCTGGCCGCTCTTTACTCCCAGCTCACCCCGTTCGACCATCTCGGCCAGAAACGCCGGGGGAATGTCGTTCGGGTCCCCGCTCTCCTCAGCATAGTGTCGCTCGATATCGAGCACCACATCCAGCCCAACCCGGTCCATCAATGCGAACGGACCCATCTTCAGGCCGGTAGACATACACCAGAACCGGTCGATGTCTTCCGGCACACCATGTCCCTGAGCAACGACCTTCAGGCTCTCCTTCTTGATCGCCCGCCAGATCCGGTTGAACAGAAAGCCTGTGCTCTCACCCTCGACGATGACAGGGTACAGTTTGCAATCGCCAAGATAGGCGTAGACCTGTCCCAATAGAGTCTCATCGGTATGGCCCGACGTCATCAGCTCCACTGCAGGACGGTACCAGGGGTGGTTCAGGAAGTGGATGTTCATCAGGCGCTCGGGGCGATAGGTCACATCAGCCAGAAGTCCGCTACGGAACGACGAGCTGTTCGTCGCCAGGATCGTGTCCTCCGGAGCATACTCTGAAAGGCGCGAAAACAGTTCCCGCTTCAGCTCCATGCGCTCTGGAGTCGCTTCTATGACGAGCCAGGCATCTGCAAGCTCATTCTCGAACCCGGCCACCAGCTCAATGTTCGCTCTGGCGTTGCTGGCGCTGGCCGGAAAAGAATGTTCACCAACGAGTGACGGGAGCGTCTGATCGATGTAATCACTAGCCAGCTGCCGCGCTCGCTTGTCCGGGTCAATCAACCTGACCTTCGACCCGTATGCCGCGAGCTGCAGTGCAATCTGACGACCCATCGTTCCGGCGCCAATGATCGCAACCGTGTTCTTTTCGCTCACTCCCCGGTCCCTTTCCAAACTAGCGTCCAGCGGCAATAACTGGTGCAAGATGCTCGGCGACCATCACCGCCGGGAGATTCGTATTCGCTCGCATCAGCGTCGGAAACATCGAAGCATCGCACACCCAGATGTTGCTCAGCCCGTATACACGCCCAAGGCTGTCAACGACCGCCTGCTGATCCGTACTCGGCCCCATTCGGCAGGAGCAGGAAGGATGATAGTAGATACCAACGTTCTGCTCGATATACGGGTGCAGATCGCTCTTATCGCCGAATGACGGACCGGGCGTCATTTCCTCTGCGAGCATTCCGGAATCAAGCGCAGGCTGCATGATCTGACGGGCGAGCCAGACACCTTCGGTCAGGACCTCGAGATCCCGGCGATCTGCATCATTCAAAAACCCGTGGTCGATCGATGGCAGGATTTCAGGATCTGCTGATGCGATATGGACCTCTCCCCGCGACCTCGGCAGGACGCTGGACACGTAGATTTCATATTGCCAGGAGCCCGTTGATTCACTGAATCCAGTCACCGAATAGAGGTGCAGATCGAACGCGTCGTCGCAGTACGAACTGGCCGCTTTGGCCAGCACCTGTTCATCCGGGCACCAGCCTGCCGCACGTTGCGCGGACATCTCTCGATCTAGCTCTTCACTCCCCCGGTAGGTAAGGCGAACAGCGGGGTGATCCGTCAGCGATTGTCCGACCCCGGGCAACTCCCGATGAACCTCGATCCCCAGTTCGGCGAGCAGATCAGGACTCCCGATCCCGGATCGCTCCAGAATCCCCGGAGAGCCGTATGCACCGGCGCTGAGAACGAACCTGTCGACGCGGATTGTCTCCTCCTGGCCTGCCCGGCGAACAATCAGTCCGGTAGCCTGATCGCCCTCCAGCACGAGACGGTCGACCATTGCGTTGTCTATCACCGTCAGATTCCCCGAAGAACGAACCTCGTCAGTCAGATACGCGAGCGCCGCGTTCCAGCGCACTCCGTCGGCAATATTGACCGGTGCGGCGGCCACGCCCTGTGTCTCGCCCGAATGGTTCAGATCGCTTACTTGCGGGATACCGGAGCCGACTGCTCCACTCATGAACAGCGACTGAAATGGCGTGATCTCGTCATCGCCTGGCTGCCGAACTCGCAACCGTTCCATCGCACGCAGAAAAGAGGGCCGGACCGAACCGAATGCCCAGCCCGGATTGCCGAGATTGACCCAGTGGTCGTAGTCCCGGTAGTGCCCGAGCAGCGCGATGCAGCCGTTATGGGAGGAACAACCGCCAATCACTCTGGCCCGGTCGAACGTCGTCGGATCCACCTGGCTGCTATGGGCAATCCCGGAGTATCCCCAAGCATGCGAATCCTCCGGAAGACGAGACGCGTTGAGCAGCTCCGGCGGCCAGTCGCCGGATTCGAATGAGCCGTAATCTGGCCCTGCTTCGATCAACGCAACCTGCAGCTTGTGCTCGCCGGCCAGCAATCCGGCGAGGGCTGATCCGGCAGCACCACCTCCGGCAACCACCACGTCGAACGTTGTCGATCGATCCATAAAGAACCTTCCCGCCCACCGGCACTCATGTTCCAGCGGTAAAATCCCGCTCAGCATACGGGTTTTCGCTTTGCTATGGTAGGGGTGAATCCGGAGTCGGCGACCACAAGGCATCACGTTCAACGGAGAGGTCCGCGCATGAATCTGCTCGTCACAGGGGGAACCGGACAACTCGGGAGGGCCCTGTCGACTCTTGGTTCGCATCATCATCAGATCACCGCACCAGGTTCGTCAGCGCTCGATGTGACGGACTTTCTCCAGGTTCATGACGCCATCGCGGAAGTCCAGCCGGATCTGGTCATACACGCTGGCGCGATGACCGACGTCGACGGTTGCGAGCAGTTTCTTCAGCTTGCCCACCGGGTAAACGCAATCGGGACACAGAACATCGCGTCAACTGCCGCACGATTCGGGATACCGATCGTCTACATCTCTACGAACTTTGTGTTCGACGGTTCGATCGCCCGCCCGTATCTCGAGTTCGATACTCCGGCACCGATCAGTGTCTATGGCGCTACAAAGCTCGCTGGGGAGCGAGCTGTCTCGTCACTCAATCCCCAGCACTATATCGTGCGCACGTCGATGGTCTACGACGAGACTGGACGGAACTTCGTCAACTCGATGCTCAGACTTGCCGGGGAACACCCGAAGCTCACTGTCGTCGATGATCAGTACGGCAACCCGACATACGCCGGGGATCTCGCCTTTGGCATTCTGCGGCTCATTGAGCAGCCCTCCTATGGCATCTATCACTTGACGAATGCCGGCTCTGCAAGCTGGTATGAATGGGCCGTGCGGATCTTCGAGCTATCTGGAATCGATATCCCGGTCAAACCGATTCCGGCCAGCCAGTTCCCCCGGGCCGCGACACCTCCCGCGATCGGCGTCCTGGACAACCTGTCAGCGTCCTCACTGGGGATCGAGCTGCCCGACTGGGAGGATGCCCTGGAGCGTTGTCTGACAAGTCGAAACGAGCCAGCAGGGTGAACAG
>JBBDTL010000182.1:0-4114 GCA_040904465.1 Thermomicrobiaceae bacterium
ACCAGTGGATAGCCAGAATACGCCAGGTTGCCTGACGGGTTTCATCACCTTGTCGGAGGTTCACACGCGTTGGAGGGCTAGCGCCATGATTCAGCGACTCGCGACAAAGGCTTTTAGTGCCTGAAATGCCGGATGCCGGTGAAGACCATCGCCGCGCCAGCATCGTTCGCGGCGGCGATCGTTTCAGAATCGCGGGTCGAGCCTCCGGGTTGAGCGATGGCTGTCACTCCAGCCCGAACTGCTTCCTCGACTCCGTCAGCGAACGGAAAGAATGCATCGCTGGCAAGCACGCTACCGGTGGCGCGATCGCCGGCACGTTCGATTGCCATTCGGACCGAATCTACCCGGTTCGGCTGCCCTCCACACACGCCTACAGTACCGTTCTCACGCCCCAGCACAATCGCGTTGGACTTCACGTGCTTGACGACAGACCACGCAAACGCAAGCTGGTCAAGCTCGTCAGCGGTCGGCTCACGGTTCGTTACCGTGCTCCACGTGGATACGTCGGCGGTCGCCAGGTCAGTAGTCTGAGCCAGTATCCCGCCGGGAATGATCCGGTAGTCTTGCGAGCCCGGACGAAGAGCGCCCAAGGTATCAAGTAGCCGAAGACCCTTTCGTTTCTCCAACCGTTCCGACGCTGCCTCGTCAAACCCGGGAGCGAGAAGAACGTCATACTTGCGTCTGGCGATAATGATCGCAAGTTCTTCGCTTACCGGTCGATTGAGTGCGATGACCCCGCCAAACGCGGATACCGGGTCGCCCGCCAGTGCCCGCTCGAACGCAGCGACAATGTCTGTGTCCACAGCAACTCCGCATGGAACACTGTGCTTGACAATCACGGCGGCTGGAGAGTCGAACTCGCATACTGCACCCCAGGCCGCAGTTGCGTCAAGATAGTTGTTGTACGACATCTCGCCGGACGAACGGAGCGCCCATCCGCCGATCCCGTGCAGACCTGCCGTGCCGGGAAACTCGTAAACAGCCGCCTGCTGGTGCGGATTCTCACCATATCTGAGAGACGCGAGCCGACGTCCGGTCAGCGTCAGCTCTCCTGGAAATCGGTCTGTGCTCATCCACGAGGCAATCAGGCTATCGTAGGCTGCGCTATGTTCGAACGCCCGCGCGGCCAGTTCGCGCTTGAGTTGTTGATCCAACCCATGGATGCCGTGCTCGGCGATGATCGACGTGACGCGCTTATAGTCGTCGGGATCCACGACCACCGCTACGTGTTGATGATTTTTCGCAGCCGCACGAATCATCGCGGGCCCGCCGATATCGATATTCTCGATCGCGCCCTCGTCGGTCACGCCGGGCTGATTGATGGTCGCTTCGAAGGGATAGAGGTTGCAAATCAGTACGTCGATCGGTTCGATCCCGTACTGCACTGCTTGCTGATGATGCTCGGCGAGGTCGCGACGAAACATAATCCCGCCATGGATCGCTGGATGCAGTGTCTTGACACGTCCATCGAACAGTTCCGGAAATCTGGTAATCTCGTCTACTGGCGTGGCGGGGATGCCCGCGTCACGTAACGACTTCAGCGTACCGCCGGTGGAGATGATCTCGATCCCCGCCTTGTGTAGTGCCCAGGCAATCTGATCCACTCCAGTTTTGTCGGCAACACTGATCAACGCACGTGGCATAACAGGCGATATCCCTTCGTGAATTTACGGCGACGGAGTTAGTTCTGACAGCTGCGCTAGCCTCGGCAAAGGTCGATCCACGTCCGCTCGGAACACGAAGCCGGACTCAGAGCTTGTTGACCACCAACTTCGAGACTGCTCGGAGTGTTTCAAAAACCCCTTTGCCTTCCGGGGCGACCGCTTCGAAACGAGGTGCCTTGATGGTGTTGAGGTAGCGATCGAGCACGGGAGTGGGCAGAGCATCCGGCATATCCGTTTTGTTGTACTGCATCACGAGCGGATAGTCGAGGAAACGCTTCCCCTGAGTCGTGAGGTTCTGAGCGAGTTCCCGAAGACTCTGCAGATTATCGGCTAGCCGGTCCCGCTGAGCGTCGGCCACGAAGACGACGCCGTCTGCACCGTTGAGGACCGCGACACGGGTGCGTTCATAGAGCACCTGCCCAGGCACCGTGTACAGGTGAAACCGGATCGTGAATCCATGTACCTTGCCGAGGTCCAGGGGCAGGAAGTCGAAGAACAGGGTGCGCTCGGTCTCAGTAGCGATCGACAGGAGATCACCTTTGGTATTCGATGGAATTCGGGAGTGGATGTACTGAAGATTCGTGGTCTTCCCCGAGAGCCCCGGACCGTAATACACTATCTTCCCGTGAATTTCCTTCGCGGCGACATTAATTAACGCCATAGCTTGATCGCAACCCTAATCATTCTTTTCGTCGCGGTCGTCACTCTCGTCGTCGCTGAACACGAGGTCTATCGTGTCGGTGGTCGCCCGGAGCAAGGGTCTTGGCAAATCGGTGCCGCTCTCAATTGGCCGATTACGGGCAACTTCGAGCACGTTGCCGAGAATCCCGGTCGTGCGTTTCGCCAGGACCTTAATCAAGCCAAGATGCGCCTGCTTGTCGAAAATGATGACGAGCAACCAGTGTTCGGCAACCGTTTCGGTAATAATCTTCTCGCGCAGGCCTTCCTGAAGCAGCGTCTTGAAACTGTCTTCATTAAGGATTCTGGCGATTTCCTGCGTTGACGCGTAAGTCGCGGCAAGCAATGCACCCAGGTGGGTCATTTCAGGTCGGTGGGCATCGCTCTCGTATGCCAGAATCTGCCCGGACCGATCAACGACCATGGTGTAGGTTGCCCCGGTATCAGCGAGTAAACGTTGAAGGCAAGCGCTCATCTGCGCTGTATCCTCTTCGGTCACCCGCAGATTGCTGAGATCGCGGTCGAACTCATACATTGGAGGCTCCGCGCTCGCTATCGTGCATTCCTGGACACAAGAACCTCGTCACCCGTCGATACCTGTCAATTCTACGCGCCCCTCAGCCGGGTCGCTCTCCCGGATTTCGCCAATGATCGCGGCACTCGATTCGACTTCAACTAGCTGCTCCGCGAGCGGCCGATCCATGACAGCAATGAAGCCGATACCCATATTGAAAACGTCAAACATCTCACTGGCAGCAATGCTCCCCGTGGACTGGATGAGATGAAAGAGCGGTCCCGGTTGCCAGGCATGGATGTCTATTGACGCGGTAAGGCTATCCGGGATGATACGCTCCAGGTTTCCGACAATTCCGCCGCCTGTCACATGTGCGAGGCCGGCGACGCTACCGGATTCCAGATAGGTGCTTATCACGGATAGATACGACGTGTGAGGTTTTAGTAGCGCATCCCCAAGCGTCTCGTCGAGCTCTGGAATGAATTCTTCAAGTCTTACGCGGATGCCGGCCTGATCGTCCCCATCCAGACCGAATACGGCGCGAGCCAGCGAGTACCCGTTGGTATGTAGCCCGTTGCTCTTGAAGCCGACGATCGACTGCCCGGCATTGATCCGTGACCCGTCAATTATCTGGTCTGCTGTGACCGAGCCGACGATAAACCCCGCCAGATCATAGGTCGATTCCTTATAGATCCCGGGAAGTTGCGCCGTTTCCCCGCCGATGAGTGCACAACCTGCCGTGCGGCACGCCTGAGACATTCCTTCTACCAGTTCGGTGAGCACCGCCTCGTCGAGCGACGAGGTCGCGAAATAGTCGAGAAAGAAGAGCGGTTTCGCCCCGCAGCACAGGATGTCATTCACGCTATGATTCACGAGGTCGATCCCGATACCCTCGTGCCGACCAGCATGCACCGCCAGTAGCACCTTGGTGCCGACACTGTCAGCGCTTGACACCAGGACTTGAGAGCTATCCCCGGGAACCCGGAACATTCCGCCGAAATGCCCGAAATCGCCGAGCACACCGTCGGTGTAGGTGCGGCGAACGAGGTTCCCGATACGCTCCTTCGCCCGCGAGCCGCTCTTACTGTCCACCCCGGCCTGCTGATAGGTGAATCCAGAGGGTTGCCGATCACTCACCGCGATACCCTAAGCGTACTGTACGGCGGTGTTGAGTTTGTCGAGCGACCGTCGGATCAATAGCCGAACACGACCGAGATTGCTGTTGCCGGCGCCAACGGTTACGAGCAGCAGGTCGTCG
>JBBDTL010000183.1:0-4085 GCA_040904465.1 Thermomicrobiaceae bacterium
TTTTGCGTGTCTAGTTCTGAAGCCAGTCGCAATGTATTTGGTTTCGAACACATGCGGCGCGCGAAGCGTCAACTATTGAAATGCGAGAGCCCGCATACCGTCACGCGTGGTGGGCGATCTGGAAACTGAGGAGAAGCACATGAAAGTATCTGCCTCCGTCAAACGGCGGTGTGATAGCTGCCAGATCATCAAGCGCAAAGGCGTCGTGCGGGTGATCTGTTCGAATCCGAAACATAAGCAGCGACAGGGCTAGAAAGGCGGGCTCGATGGCACGTATCGCAGGAGTAGACCTTCCGCGGGACAAGCGGGTCCTTATCGGCCTGACCTACATTTTCGGCGTGGGGAATACCACCAGTAAGCAGCTTCTCGAGCGCACTGGAATCAGCGAGCAAACGCGCGTTCGTGATCTTACTGATGACGAGATTGCCCGGCTCCGTGAAGTGCTCGAGCGGGAGATGGTCGTCGAAGGTGATCTGCGCCGTGAAGTGAACATGAGCATCAAACGGCTCATGGATATTGGCTGTTACCGCGGCTTGCGGCATCGACGCGGGCTGCCAGCGCGCGGACAGCGTACCAAGACCAATGCCCGGACTCGTAAAGGTCCGAAGCAGGGAATCGGCTCCAAGCGAAAGGGCCGCTAGACAAGATTTTCCGGAGATCGACTCTGGACTGAATATCGGCAACCATCAGAACGAATCGGCTGGAGAGGCAAAGCATGGCGGATCGACGACGAGGACAGCGACAGCAGCGAGGGCGAGTACGGCGAAGAGACAGGAAGAATATTCCTCGTGGCCGTGCGTTTATCCAGGCCACGTTCAACAACACGATCATCACGCTGTCTGATCAGGCTGGGAACGTTGTCGCCTGGTCCAGTGCTGGCGCTAGCGGATTCAAGGGCTCCCGGAAGAGCACCCCATACGCCGCCCAGGTTGCGGCAGAAGGTGCTGCCCGCAAGGCGATGGAGCACGGAATGCGCTCCGTCGAAGTGCTGGTGAAAGGGCCGGGATCAGGCCGTGAGATGGCAATTCGTGCATTGCAATCCGCCGGTTTGCAGGTGTCGTCCATCAGTGACGTAACGCCGATTCCGCACAATGGTTGCCGGCCGCCAAAGCGGCGCCGCGTCTAACGGACGCGCCCTGGTTATCTCTAGCCGGGGCATGTGTGGGCAGGTCCTGAACGAGCAATGATGAGCACGCGCCGGGGATCTCACACGTACTTGATTGATATGCGATCCAGATGATCCCGGGTTCACCCGGCGCAGACAGGACAGAGGAGG
This sequence comes from Thermomicrobiaceae bacterium, assembly GCA_040904465.1. Lineage (GTDB taxonomy): Bacteria > Chloroflexota > Chloroflexia > Thermomicrobiales > Thermomicrobiaceae > SLMJ01. Next base: position 1,277 of record JBBDTL010000183.1, read on the forward strand.
CGGATTCGTTTGTTGGAAATAGCTCAACCGAAGGTACAGGAAACAGAAGCAGGACATAACTACGGCAGGTTCGTTATCGAGCCACTGGAGCCAGGTTATGGTATTACGATCGGGAACGCGCTTCGCCGTATTCTGCTTCGTTCACTACCGGGCGCGTCAATCACGCGTGTCCGGATTGCTGATGTCTGGCACGAGTTTTCATCAGTCGAAGGCGTCCGCGAGGACGTTACCGAGATCGTACTGAATCTCAAGCGCGTTCGCTTGCGCATTGAGACAGATTCATTTCAGGAAGCCCGAGCCAGCCTCTTTTTCCAGGGGAGCGGCCCGGTGACTGCTGGCGATATTGACTGGCCCGGTGAACTGGAAATCGTTAATCCAGACCTGGTTATTGCGAATCTCGACCAGGATTCCTCTCGTCTGGAAATGGATCTGGTCGTCTCCCGTGGTCGTGGGTATCAGCCCGCCGAGTCGCAGGAGATATTTACGATTGGCGAGATCCCGGTAGACGCGATTTTCACGCCGATCGAGAAGGTCAATTACGTTGTCGAGCACACGCGCGTTGGACAGATGACCGACTATGATCGTCTGATCCTGGAGATCATTACCGACGGCACGGTCGAGCCGGCCGACGCGCTCTCTGAGGCGGCACAGATTCTTGTCAACCACGGGAAGCTGATTGCCGACTTCAATCGAGACGTAGTGGAAGCACCTGCGGAAGCCGCAGGAGCACTGCCGGAAGTCGACAACCGCCCACTTTCAGAGCTGGGGCTGTCGCCTCGCGTGCTGAACGCACTGCGGAGCCGGCAGATCGAGCGAGTTGGTCAGGTGATGGCAATGGAGCCGGATCAGTTGCTTTCGATTCGGAACTTCGGACCGCGTTCACTGCAGGAGTTGCGAGACCAGCTCGCGGAGCATGGTTACCGGTTCGACGCGCTTGATTCGGTAGTCGGTGACACAAGTGTACCGGAAGCGACATCAAACGGGGATGAGGAGACCGCAGGATGAGGCATCGAGTACGGGGACGAAAGCTGGGCCGGAATGCGGCACAGCGCAAAGCGCTGATGCGGAACCTGGCGATTTCGCTGATCCTGCATGAGCGCATCACCACAACCGAGTCGAAAGCAAAAGAGCTGCGACCGTATGTGGAGAAGCTGGTGACGACCGCTCGCGAAGACACGCAGCATCATCGAAACGTTGTCATGTCTCGTCTCTCGGACGATCGGGCAGTCGAGAAGCTGTTCGACGTCGTGGGACCGCGATTTGAGGATCAGCCCGGCGGTTACACTCGCATTTACAAGCTCGGCAACCGGCGGGGCGACAATGCTGAGATGTCACTGATCGAGTTTATTGCCTAGTCTGTTTCTGCAGGGTGACTGACGAGCGCCACGTCCGAATCGACCTTGGGTACGATGGGCGAGCGTTCTACGGATCCCAACGGCAAGCGAACGTCCGGACGGTTCAGGCCGAACTTGAAACGGCAGTCGCCAGGATCACGGGCAAGCAGTCTCGCCTGGCACTTGCCGGTCGCACAGATCGCGGAGTGCATGCAGTTGGACAGGTAGCATCATTGACAGTGCTCTGGCAGGACGGTCTCGAGCGATTGCGATACGGGATCGATTCGGTAACACCGGACGATCTGGTTATCTTTCAGGTTCGTGATGTGGGACCTGAGTTTCACGCTCGATTCAGCGCGAAGAGCCGGGAGTACCGGTATCGAGTATTCGCGAGCGAACGCGCGCCAGTGGCGATTGCCGGACATGTCTGGCACCTGAAGACGCGATTGCTGCTGGATGAACTGAACCGAGCCAGTGAATGGCTGTTGGGCCGGCAGGATTTCCGATCATTTGCCGGCGCTGGACTGGGAACTGAGAATTCGCAGGTCGGTACGTGCAGGAGCATAGAGGTGGCGGCCTGGCGCCAGTTGAGTGGCGATCTCGAACCAGATGGTGAACTCTTTGAGTTTCGAGTCCGGGCAAATGCGTTTTTGCCGCATATGGTCAGGAATCTCGTCGGGGCTCTGATCAGGGTTGGTAACAGCGAACACGACGTAAACTGGTTCAAGAGACTTCTGGACGAGCGGAACCGGAAGCAGTCTCCACCGGCAGCGCCGGCACACGGGTTGACATTGTGGAGCGTAGCGTACGACGACCGCGAATTGGAACAGATACCGGGTCAAGACGCCGGTCTGGAGCAGGAGTAACCGAGTATGAGTACGAAAACGTATTCACCAAAGCCAACAGATATTCACCGTGACTGGTACATCGTGGATGCTGAAGGGCAGACCCTGGGCCGGCTGGCCACCGAAGTCGCCCGGATTCTGCGCGGCAAGCACAAGCCAACCTTTGCTCCCCACATGGACATGGGTGATTGTGTGATCATTATCAATGCCGAGAAGGTTCATGTGACCGGCAACAAGGAGCGGGACAAGCTCTACTACCGGCACTCGCAGTATCCCGGTGGTCTGCGTTCGTTGAACTTCGATCAGTTGAAAACCAAGCATCCGACCCGGCCAGTCGAGAAAGCGGTTCGGGGTATGCTGCCGCGAAACATTCTGGGAACCCAGATGTTCAAGAAACTGCGCGTCTATGCCGGTGACAAGCACCCGCACGAGGCCCAGCAGCCAAAACCGCTCCCGATCCGGGGAATCAAGGGCAAGGAGAGCTAGCAAGTGGAAGCAGGAACCGCGACGGAGAAATCGCAGGCTCCCGCGCAGTCGGGAAACAGGTACTTTTACGGTGTCGGACGTCGCAAGTCGAGCGTCGCCCGTGTCCGACTCTATCCGGGGCAATGGAACATCAGCGTCAACAAC
>JBBDTL010000184.1:0-4080 GCA_040904465.1 Thermomicrobiaceae bacterium
TTAGATGGTCAGCCAGGCACCCAGCCGGGAATGTCTTCTACCCCGTCGAAGATGTCCACCGGCTCTACCCCGAGTATCTCGGCGACCTTTCCGGAGAGCTCTTCGATTGCCGCGTTCTGAAATCCCATTCCCTGCCAGATGATCGTGCCGCTCTGATCGATCAGAAAGACGGTCGGAGTCGCCTCGATGTCGTATTCCTTCGAGATTGGGTATTCGTCGCCCTCGATCAGAATCGGGAAGCTCAACCCGATGCGACGGATGAAGGACCGGGTCACGTTCGGCGAGTCCTGGGCGACACCCCAGACGGCGAGCCGATCGTCCGGATACTTCTGGCGGATCTGTTCGAGCATGCGGAACATCGTCTTGCTGGCTTCACAGGAAGACTTGTAAATGCCGACGATGGCCGGTCCGCTCTTCAGCGCTTCGCTCAGATCATGCGGTGCGTCTTCGGCCGCGTCCGGCAGTGCAATTGCCGGGGCGGTTGCTCCGGTTGCGATTGTCATGCCTGTCCGCCTTCCCTATAATTTCGATCCAGTTGGTTCTGACGTTGACCTGTCTTTCTGACTGGCTATTCTGTGGTGAATGTCAGACCGGTGACGTCACGCACCAGCTTCATCTTCGGTTCGGCAATAGCGTGCGCCCGCTGGCGACCCTGCTCCATCAATTTCACAACTTCGTCCGGCGATTCGTCCAGCTCAAGAATGCGCTCCTGGATCGGTCGGATTCCCTCAACGACGAGCTCGGCCAGATCCTTCTTGAAGTCGCCGTAGCCCTTGCCGGCGTAGCGCTCCTCAACGTCTTTGATGGCTACCCGGGCAAAGAGCGAGTAGATATTCATCAGGTTCGCAACCGCTGGCTTTTCGACCTCGTCGTAGCGGACCTCTGATCCGGAGTCGGTCACAGCCCGGCGGATCTTCTTGCTGATCTGGTCCGGAGTGTCGCGCAACTCGACTCTGCTACCAGCGTTCGGGTTGCTCTTGCTCATTTTGCTGTGCGGGTCGTCCAGCGACATGATCCGGGCGCCGACTTCCTTGATATCCGGCTCCGGCACAACGAACGTTTCGCCGAACTGGGCGTTGAAGCGGAGCGTGATATCGCGGGTGAGCTCGAGATGCTGCTTCTGGTCCTCGCCGACCGGCACTTTCTCCGCATCGTAGAGGACGATATCCGCTGCCTGGAGGACCGGATAAGTGAAGACACCGACGCCGACACGTTCATTGCCGCCTCCGGACTTCTCCTTGAACTGGGTCATCCTGCGGAGTTCCCCGAACATTGCCTGCGTTCCGAGGATCCAGGCCAGCTCTGAATGCTCCCGAACGTCAGACTGCATGAAAAGAATTGACCGATCGGGGTCGATCCCGGAAGCCAGCAGAATCTTGGCCATGTCCAGCTTGCGTTCTCGCAGGTCGGCGGCGGTATAGGGCATAGTGATGGCGTGCAGATCGACGATGCAGAAAATGTTGTCGTACTGATCCTGCTGGTCAACCCAGTTGCGGATGGCGCCCAGATAGTTGCCGATGTGGGTGCCGCCAGTCGGTTGGATTCCGGAAAATACACGCGGTTTCTGGCTTGCCATTCAGGGGGTCCGTTCCTTCCAACATCTGCTTCTGGCGGGGATTCCCGGGCGTCTGGTGGTCACCCCGCTGACAGAACTTGAATCAGCGACGTCAGCGCGGAAAAGCGTAGCACATCGCTCCCGGCTACGGGAGAAGTATGCGCTACCTCCGGTATACTCAGCGACAGACAACGCCGACGAAAGCCAGAAATCAGACGTGCTACTGAGGGAGATACATCCTGTGACAGCGGGTCCGACGTATATTGTAATAGAGTGGCGGTTCGCACGGTGATCGCTGCCGTGAGTGGTCTGCATGGACGCTGATTTTCGGGATCTCCCGGACGACCAGCTCGTGAGTCGAATGAGTCAGGGCGAAGTTGACGCGCTGGATGTTCTGTACGACCGGTATGCGCGCGTTGTCTTTTCATTTGCGGTCCGGATTGTGCACGACAGCCGAATCGCCGAGGAAGTCCTGCAGGAAGCGTTTATGCGTTCCTGGCAACAGTCCGGCCGGTTCGAGCTGAATCGCGGAAACTTTGCCAGCTGGCTGTTGAGCATCACCCATAACCTCGCGATCGACGAGGTGCGCAAGAGTCAGCGACGGCCGCAGAAGGCCGACATGGTCGATATCATTGACGTTCTCCGGAGCGAAGTCGATACGACTGTAAACATTGAGGAGGCAGCAGAGGCCACCGAGCTACGGGGGTTAATTCGCGACGCGATGGACCGGCTCCCGGAAGCGCAACGAAGGGCGATAGAGCTCGCATACTTCGAAGGGCTTTCTCAGCGGGAGGTCGCAGCGTTCCTGAATGAACCGCTCGGTACGATCAAGACACGCATGCGACTGGGTATGCAAAAGTTAAAAGACGTTCTTTCAGAACAGGAAGGTTTGCAGAGCTGATGGCTGGCTATGAGGAGGGCCACATCAGTGAGCTTGTCGCCCCGTATGTATTGGGGGCGCTCGAGCCCGATGAGGTGGAACAAGTAGAAACGCATCTGGACCAGTGTCCCATGTGCCGGGAGCTCGTCGAAGAGCAGCGGCAGGTGGTCACGTTGATGCCATACCTCGCTGAACCGCACTCAGTCCCGCTGCATGCCCGCGAGCAGTTGCTCGCCAGGGTGCAGGAAGAGTCCGGTCAATCGCCGCAATCACGTGCGCACCGGCTGAAAGTGTTCCTGCTGCCGAGTGGGCGTGCCGGCTGGATGGCGGCGGCGACTGCGGCGGTGCTCGCGCTCGTATTTGCGGTCAATAGTTTCCAGATGCAGGGCGAGATGGAGAAGCAGGCCGAAGAGGCATCCGAGGAACGGGCCAACATCGCCGAGATGGTGCAATCACCCGGCGGCTGGATGACCAGCCTCGAAGGCGGATCTTCCGGCGCTGGTGGCGGGATCATCGTCGATCCGACGACCAATCGGGCGATTATGGTTGTTGATGGCCTGGATCAGCCGAGCGATGATCATGAGTATGTCGTCTGGATGGTCGATGAAGCCAACGGCGATCACATCAACGCCGGTGAGCTTGTTGTGGATGAAGACGGCCGGGGGCAGCTCTACATTACGTCTTCAGGCGCCCTTGCCAACTATGACGGGATGCTGATTACTGAGGAGGTCGACCAGGAAACGGTCGCCGGCCCTACCGGCAACCAGGTGATGGCCGCGACGTTTGAGTAATTTCTCGAATGTTTTTGACGGGATTCTGAGAACGGGGGAGCCGAAAGGTTCCCCCATTTTCGTTTCCGGTCGTCAGGCATCGCACCCGAATTGCGCACTGATCCCGTCCACATCATGCAGAAGTTCATCTGCAGTCGTCTCGGGGATATGCTTCCCGGACTGTGCGTTGACGTGATTGCTGAACGCACCGAACATGTTGCAGGCCGGGGTAGAGCGCTCTGCCTCGACATGTTTGAGCGCTCCGCCGAGCTTGCTGGTCAGACTGTTCTCGATGCCCCGCTTGAGTCCAGCGGCGGCGATATCTTCGATAAGATCACCGATGCGTTCGGCCACTGTTGGCACCCGGAACGTGACGTTTCCAGAGGCCGGTGCATGTTTGCCAAACCGGTCCATCGAGAAGGCTAGATCGTAGTCGCCAGCCGATAGATCGATGATGGGATCAGCACTGGCAACGCCGTTCGCGTCACTTGTTCCCGACACGGTGAGGTTGCCATCCGGACCAGTGAGCTCGAACATCACCTCTGCTCCGAGGATCGGCGAATTATCAGACTGCATAGTAACCGCAGCCTCGAACCCCGCCGGTTCGCCGATCGGCACGTACGTCTCGCCGGTGTAGTCGATACTGCTCGGTTCAAGTACCACGTTGACGGTCAGCGTCGTTTCTTCTCTGACGGAACCGTCAGTGCTTTCCCCGACGAGCGTCACATCGTGCCACCCAGTATCCGCATTAGCGGCCGGAGTAATGCCGGGCTGTGCCCGATCTTCTACACCAGCTCCGATCGTGATTTCGTGCGCGGCGCTGCTCCATCCAGCCGGTAGACCATCGAAGAAGAAACTGAACGTATCTTCTTCGT
>JBBDTL010000185.1:0-3974 GCA_040904465.1 Thermomicrobiaceae bacterium
ACTCCTGCTTTATTATACCTACCAAACTCTTAGTAGGCTAGTGCAATTTGAAGATTGCGTTCGAAGATAGATTCGCGTCGGTCCTATCAGCGCTAAGGTGTGGAACAGCTGGGTTCAAAGACTTCTGAACATGCACAAACCGTGCCAGAGTCGATCTGTTGCCCGCCTGCCAAACTACGGAGGCCGTCACCGTCCCGCAGCCGGAACTAAGCGCGCTTCCAGTGAGTAAATCGTGCCCGGGGACAGTTACAATGATGGCATGAAGTGAAGCGCGTCGAGCCGTGAGTCCAGGAGACGCGGACGAGCTAATTTTAGAATCGAGATAGCGATTGTATGCAGGGTGTAGATACTCCTGAAGTCACGCCAGCCGAAGCGTACGAGCGCAGTCAGGGCAGCAAGGGAGTTATAGTCGACGTCCGGGAATCAGACGAACTCGAGCAGGTATTGCTGGATGGTGCGGTGCACGTTCCGTTGGGTGAGCTTCAGAACAGACTTGATGAGATCCCGAAGGATCGGGAAGTATTTATGCTGTGTCACGTCGGGCAACGCTCGGCGATGGCCACACAGTTTCTTCGCCAGCTCGGACATGAGCGGGTCTGGAATATCAAGGGCGGTGTTATGGGGTGGGTGAGGAGTGGATTACCTGCCAACTGGGCCGAACATGGTTAGTCCAGATCCATTTGCTGAAGTCGAAGCCAGCTCAGCACGATGAATACGAGCGTTACGGCCAACAGCACAATGAGCGATGTCCCGACCGCGGCCTGCTGCTCGACTGTCACGGTGGCGTCCCCAAGGATGTGGGCGAACAGTGACTGAACATAATGTCGGATGCTGAGGAGCCGCAGTCCCGGAATGAACCGAGCCAGCAAGCTTTCCCAGATCAGGACATAGAGAAGCCCGGCCATCAATACTCTGGTGATCATCAGGCTAAGAAACGTGAATGCCGCACCGTAAGCGGCGATTGCCAGTACTGAGGCGACGATAACAGCTAAAAGAAGCCCGCCATCAAACTCCCCGGCTGCGGCACAGAGAATGCCCCACACGAGAAATCCGAACACGATCGAGATGATCGATCCGATCACGATGGTTGCCAGAAACTTTTCCTGGATGATGCGCATCCGGCTCCAGGGCTTGAGGACCAGGTAGGGAAGCGTGCGGTCCGAGATCTCGTTTCCGAGAGCCGATGAGCCGAGAATCAAGGCGATGAGCGGCAGTAGCGTCGGTATAGAGAGCTCATTGAAACTCTGACCCAGCATGTTGCGTGGATCAACATCCGATCCCGACGCAATAAGCTCGATAAGCCCGAGGAGCAGAGGCACCGCCGCCAGCGCAGCGACGACACGAATGCTGCGTCCCTCCAGGAACTGGCGAGCGGTCAGCCAGAAAATCGGAGCACTATCGCTGCTCATCGGACCGCCTCCGTGACATAGGAGAATACCGACGCCAGAGAATCATCCAGGCTACGAATCTCGAAGAGCCTCACATCCAGAGTCTGCGCCAGCTTTGGTACCGCCTGATAGAGTGCTCGTACATCATTGCTTTCGATAATGATTCCGCCTTCACGTGCAGGGTCTATTCTCGCTGAGATCGCCTGATTCATTTCCAGGAGGCTCGCTCCGAGCCTTCGGGGAGAACTGCTGACTATGAGAATCTGTCGGGCGTGCTCGTCGATCTTGTCCCGAATTGCCCTGAAGCTCCCCGATGCGGCCAGGTGACCATTTACGATGACGAGCACCTGCTCCGCGAATCGCTGGACCTCGTGCAACAAATGGGATGAGACGATGACGACTTTCCCCTGTTCACCGAGCTCACGAATGAGGTCGATGGCTCGTACCCTCTGGCGAGGATCGAGCCCGGACAGCGGTTCGTCCATGAAGACGATCGACGGATCATGGACCAGTGCCGCCGCCATCTTGATTCGTTGCCGCATACCTTTCGAATACTCGCCAACCTTACGATCCGCGGCATCCCGCATCTCGACGAGGTCGAGCACCCGGAGAATACTGGCGTCAATATCACTACATCGCTGCATCACCGCGTTCAGTCGCAGGAACTCGTAGCCGGTCATGAATGGGTAAATGTGCTCTTGCTCGGGGACCATTCCAATATCTCGATAGACGTCCGATCCGAGCCTGACGACTGTTCCGTTGATAGTGACGGTGCCGGTCGACGGTCCGGTGAGTCCTGTCAACATCTTCAGCAGGGTCGTTTTGCCCGAACCGTTTGGACCGAGCAGCGCAGTGACGCCCGGCCAGACCTCGAAATCAACCTGCGAAACTGCAACGACGTCGCCGTACCACTTGGACACCTGGTTGACGCGGACCGGCGCACTGGATTCACTCGTCGATCCCTGAGCCGCCTGAGGCGATCTGGTCGCGGTATCAGTTGCGGCCATCGCCTAATCCTCTCTCAGGTATCGTCGGTACAACAACAAGGCAGAAACCAGGGTGAACCCGCCAATCGAGGCGAGGAACCATAGCGGTTCGATGCCGGATCGCACTGGAAGCGACATCGACGGTGAGTAATCAAACATAAGAACCAGAATACCGTCCGGGATCTCCATCATGGCGATGAGAACGAAGATCGAGCTCCATGACTGATCGATTGACTCGTAGAGCCCGTTGGCGATCGCAGATCCAGCCAGAAAAACTCCGATGACGATCGCCGACGCGACGCCTTTTCGCTCCGTCATCGAGGCGACCGCCAGCCCTACCGCTGAGTAATACAGCGAAAGCACGAACGCTGTGGCCACGATTCGAGGAAATTCGTCGGCATTGGATGAGAGATAGCTGAACGGGGCATCCTGAAGGAAAGTATTCCCCAGGAACAACAGGGTCGCCGGGAGCAGCGAAACAGACAGCATGATCCCGCCGAGCGAGAGCATTTTGGCAGCCAGATAATCCCAGCGAGAAAGTCCGCGAGAGTAGTAGAGCGGCAACACGTTTTCGCGGCGGTCATCGCAGAGCATTTCCGGGGCAGCGGCGGCGGCGAATATCAACAGTATCATGGAAAGCGCCGAAAAGAGATCTGCGCTGCCAAACTCGAACCCCTCGATTCCGACGATCGCGGGAATCGCAATGAACCCGATAACGGGTATGAATGCCGCCCCATAAAGGAAAATCGGCAGGATTTTCGAGGTCCACTTGCGCCGGATACCCAGCGCTCGCCGAAGCGAATGAACGATCAATGCGATATAGCTTCGCCCACGGCCCTGACGATGGCCTTCGTACTGGGTGTACTTGCGGCGGTAAACGTGGCCTTCGGCCGGTTCGCCTGACTGGTTCGGATTCAGGTGGGACTCCGCTCTACCGCTCACTAGCCTCTAACCGTTCTGTCTGACTTGTTTCAACAACGTCGATATAGAACTCCTCAAGGCTTGTTCGTCGAGCGGCCATTGATCTGATGGCTACTCCAGAATCAACAGCAGCATCCCGAATGATGTCGAATACCTCGTCATCGACATACGCGATGCTGAGGAGCGCATCTTTGCGGTTGACCTCAACTTCTCGCATCTCGAGCTTGCTGGTGAACAGTGAAATATCACCATCGATCTCAACGGTGATTTCCTGGCGGGAATCCATAAGATCGGTCAGATATCCAGAGCCGATGAGCCTTCCAGCGTCAATCATCATGACATAGTCGCAGACGCGCTCGATGTCTTCCAGCACGTGTGAACTCAGCACGACCGCGATACCCAGTTCGTCATGTATGCGACGGATGAGCGCGAGCATTTCTTCGTGTCCCGCGGGGTCCAGTCCGTTGGTGGGCTCATCGAGAAACACCAGATCAGGGTCATGAACCAGTGCCTGTGCCAGCTTTACTCGTTGCTTCATGCCGGTTGAGAATTCGCGGATCATTCGATAGCGTTCTTCGTCAAGCCCGCAGAGATAGAGCATGTCGGCCGAGCGCAGGCGGGCATCGGTGGATGGCATACCACTCACTTCGGCCATGTGACGGACAAAGTCGAAGGCTGT
>JBBDTL010000186.1:0-3951 GCA_040904465.1 Thermomicrobiaceae bacterium
CTCTCGCGAGAGATCGTCGATCTCCGCCAGAATGCTGGTCGGCATACGGTACGGTTGCAGATCAAGCATGTCCATTTCGCCAGTATGTGTTGTCATCAGCGTTCTCCTTTTCTGTGGATGCCATTCAAATTGATTCCACTCGCTATGTTTAATGCACGAACGCGTGTTCCTATTCCCGGACGCACAATACGTGCCGCGTCCGGGTAATCCGGGATGTCGGGTTTGCTGTGGAGAACGAGAGTGGCGTAAACCGGCCTACGGCCGAGTGGTTACCGGCTCATTGAGGGAGTTGAGACCGAGTTTGCGCAAGTGCGCATCAGTGGGATAACCATCGGGAGACCAGTTCCGGGCGGTGTAATAGGCGTTGATCGCGGACCGGAGCCATGTGGGGCTGAGCATCGAATCAGCTTCGTCATTCGCAAGCACGCGTGGAGGCAGCCAGTCTTCATCCGGTGTCCAGCCATGTCTGATGTTGAACAGTTTCTTGAGTGTGTTGATACGCTCTCCCGCTGTCAGGAGTTCGTCGCCGGTGAGCGAATGACCCGACGCGAGGGCGAACAGACGTGCTCCCTCTTCAGGCAGATCATCGAAACAGTGACGCAAAAACTTGCACAGGTTGAGCGAGTCGAGCAGCGAGGCCTGATCTTCCGCCCGGATTGCGGCCCCAGCTCTTGCATCGATTGCGACATCCGGGGGCAGGGAATCCGAGAGATCGACTTCGTAGGCCGATGATCGGTTGTGACAGGCGCCACGCGTAGCGACAGCCAGGCCAAGAGCCAGCGTCGGGAGCTTGCGTGGATCATAGCCGGGAAGCTCGAGACCCTTGACGTGAAGCGCCCACTGATCGCTTCCCTGTTCGGTGATTTCCGCGGCTCTCCGGCTTCCTTCTGCCAGGAGATCACCAATGCCGGTTCGGTGGGCAATCAGCTCGATCAAACGCAATACGCCCGGTCCGTCGCCGAATTCAGGAATCTCATCTTCACCGTCTCCGAGCATGATGCCGTTCTGCCGGCACTCCATTGCCCAGGCGATCGTGGCTCCGGTGCTGATCGTGTCTAGCGCCAGATCGTCGCAGCGCCGAGATGCCTGGAGGACGATGTCCGGGTCGTTCACGCCGCAGAGCGGCCCGAGCGCGTAGAGGCTCTCGTATTCGAGCCGCACAGTCTTGCCTGTATCGCCGTCTGCGTTTCGGAGCGCGTAGTGGTGTTCGCAACCGATCGTGCAGGCGGCGCAGGCGTTCTTGTCGGTGCGGTGGGTGGCGTGAAGTGCTTCTCCGTGCAGCGCATCCAGCCCGTCCATCTGACTTGTCTGGAAGTTCCGGCTTGGAAGAAAGCTCATACGGTTGAAGAACGCCAGATTCGCCGCTGTGCCGAGCTCGCGGTACTTTGCGGTTTCCGGGCCGAGACTTCGTCGGGACAACGTCTTTGCGGCCTTGGCAAGGCCCTCGCTATCCGCGACGGCCGGGAGCCGTCCAGTCCCACGAACCGCGATCGCCTTGAGTCGCTTGCTCCCCATCACTGCGCCGAGCCCGGTACGCCCGGCCAGCCGGCCATCGTTGCTGATGGCGGCGTAGCGGACGAGATTCTCACCAGCGACTCCGATCGACGCCACCCGGAATCCGTTACCGAGACGGGCTCTCAAGTCTTGCGAAACTTCGTCGGGTGATCGCGACATCAGCGCCTCGGCCCCCTGAATGCTAATTTGATCGTTGTCGACAACCAGCGTCGACCATTCCTGGCGGGCGCCGGTGATCACCAGGGCGTCCACCCCGGCACGTTTGAGGGTGATGGCGAGATAGCTGGATGTCAGAGAATCGCCGATGAAGCCAGTCTGGGGAGATCTGGCAAGCACAGCAAGTTTGCTAGCGGTCGTCAGACCGGTCCCGATAAACGGACTGGAAGCAAAAATGAGTGGTGCGGCGGGCGACAATGCATCCGTCCCCGCGGGACACCACTCAAAGAGGAGCCACGTGCCAAGACCGATCCCGCCCAGGAAATCCCGGTGCACTTCGTCCGGGATCGGATAAATTGTTGACACCCCGGTTGACACATCGATCTGCAGATACCGTCCATGGACTGCGTTCACGATGGCCCCCGTCGCGAATCGCTCAGCCTCCAGAGGCTCGCGATACCAGCAAGACATCAGAATCTGGCGTGACCGATTGAGTTGGATCGTTCGTGAATTTACCGTCCACGACGAAGGTGTAGCCGGGATTCAACCAGGTTCCCTCGGCGTCTACGATGTGATCGCGGAGCGAGGGTGCCTCGGTAATCGTCTGCTCAAAAATCTCAGCGAGCACCGAGCCAGTCGTCTCAATGCGTCGGGTTCCCGCGACAACGCGCGGCATGCCGAAGAGTTCAACGCTAATCAGAGATTTCCGCATGTGGTACTCCTGTCCGGCGTCTGCAACGCCACAGGGATTCGAAAGACCTGCCCAAGTCCGTGGCAGATTCCCTCGCATTTATCGAGCCATCGCCGCCGATCAGTCGATTCTCAACAGCGTCGTCGGTCGACATTTCGACCGGCACACTGCGGTCTGAGACGCGGAATGCTTTACTCCGCCGGAATGATTCTGATCAGCTTGTCGTCATCTTCATCCGGCTCCTGGCGTTCGTCCCGATTGCTGGTCAGGAGATACACCAGACCGTCCGGACCCTGGACGACGGTGCGAAGTCTACCGTATTCGCCCTGTACGATCGGTCCTAATTCCGGTTCTTCGCTATCAGAATCAAAGTCGACGCGATAGAGGGTAACACTTCGAAGCCCGGACATCAGATACTCATTCTGCCATTGCGGGAACACGTCTCCATCATAAAAGGTGGAGCCAGACGGCGCCCAGGTGTCTTCTCCGCTTGCCATGACCGGCAAGGTGAATTCGTCTTTCTCCTCGCCTTCAAAACCTTCCATGTCCGGCCAGCCGTAGTTTGCGCCCGGTTCGATCAGATTTATCTCGTCGTTTCCGCTCGGGCCATGCTGATTGGCGTAGAGCTCTCCGGTCTCTGGATGCCAGGAAATACCCTGTGGATTGCGCAGGCCATTGGCGTAGACGGGTGAGTCGTTAAACGGATTGTCATCCGGGATACTGCCGTCATCGTTCAATCGGAGAATTTTGGCTACAAGAACATCCACATCCTGCGCATCGTCCTGCCGTTGCGCGTCACCGAGAGTGACATAAAGTCTTTCATCCGGCCCGAACTTGATGCGACCGCCATTATGTGTGAAGGCACCTGGAAGATCCTCAATGATTGTCTCGCGGTCGCTGAAATCGGTTCCATCGACCTCGTAACGAACGACACGATTGCGCCATTCGTCGCCTTCACCATAGGTGTAGTAGAAGTAGATCCAGTTGTTTTCTTCGAAGTCAGGGTGCAGTGTCATACCGAGTAAACCGCCTTCGGCGCCGCGCTCGTGAACCACATCATCGAACTCGAGAATCGGATCATCCTGCAGTTCACCGTCACGGAACAGCCGGACTGTCCCGGGTCGTTCGGTTATAAACATGTCCCCATCGGGGAGAAAAACAAGCTCCCAGGGGATGTCCAGGTTGGTCGCCAGTATCTCGAACTCGTAGTCGACCCACTCGGATTCGTCGGCGCCGGACTGATCCTCGGTCTCCTCGTCGTCTCCGGGTTCTTCCGTCGCCTCTTCCTGGGATTCGTCGGCGCCGGACTGACCCTCGGTTTCCACGTCGTCTCCGGGTTCTTCCGTCTCCTCTTCCTCGGGTTCGTCGGTGGGTTCCGCGGTTGCCGCTGATGTGGCCGTCAGTCCGCTGGTGTCCCCGTCGCCTGCGTCCTCTGACTCGGCACACGACGCAAGGAGCAGCAACGCCGGGATAAGGAGCGCGAGAATCACCGGAAATCGATTCGAAACGCGAGTTTGCATACGTGAATTCCGTCCAGTAGTGCTCGATCAAGCGTTCGTGCGGCAGTCTGATTCCAGGCCCAACCTGCG
>JBBDTL010000187.1:0-3937 GCA_040904465.1 Thermomicrobiaceae bacterium
GTCCGGATCGATCCGATAAACGGCATGCTGGCCCATGCAAATCACTATACCGCCGCGGAGCTCGCTGGCGAGGAGCGCTCCGAAGGACGCCAGCTGCGTAATTCGCAGCTCCGGCAACAGCGGATGGATGCGCTCCTCCGTGAGAATCGCGGCTCGATCGACGCAACCCGAATGCGGACGCTTCTCCGGGATCGCGAAGGTATTCCGGATTCGATCTGCCGGGCGGATGGCGACCGGGAAGGGTCAGACATCATCACCTTTGCCTCGGTGATCGCAGAGCCGGCAAAAGAGACCATCTGGGTGGCAGTAGGCCCACCGAATGAGAATCCGTATCGGAAATACGAAATCGGCAAGACATCGTATATTCCACCGGAACGGGTCAGACATTTGAGCCGGGCCGAGCGCTAGGTGGACTCGCCGGGCGCAAATGGGGCAACCGGTGTCAGGTGATCGTATGATAAAGTGCGTACGTATACGAGCGCATGATTCTCGCGATGTCACACAATAATGGTACGCGTGATTCTGGTGCGGATGATTCACTGAAAGTAGACGGTAGACCGTGCCACCATCAGTTCTCTTTACCATTGTTCTGGCGCTGACGCTGGGATTTCTGTTCCACAGCGTTTTTGGTCGTTATCTGTGGCAGTTACCTTGCTTTCTGATCTCGGCAGTCGTCGGTGTATTTGCTGGCCAGGTGTTGTCGGTGTTGACCGGAACGGGGTTCATGATCATTGGCAACGTTGCGGTGATCCTGGCATCAGCCGGGGCAGTTGTGGTCATGGGCATGTGCTGGTTCTTTACTGCACCGATTGAGCAAAGCAGTTCCGATACCCGGCGCCGGGCGCGGCGAGTTGTCAGCCGGGAGGAACGCGCCTCGGCCTGATTCGTGCAGGGTGTTGCACAGGTCAAATGGACGAGAACGCAGAAGGGATAAGGCATGCGACAAGGGTGGCTCTGGGTCATTGTCGGCGGCGTTGCAATCCTGTTGATTGGGCTGGTCGTCGGACTCTACTTCCTGGGCGGTGATCATCAGTCCGCTCTGGAACGATTGCGCGATATTTCGCTGGTGTTCATTTCCATTGGGGTGGTCCTGTTCATTATGCTCATGGCCGGCCTGGTAGGCGCGGTCCTCTGGCTGGTGCTTCTTCTCAAGGACAAGGTCATCCCGCTTCTGGAGGAGGTCACCGCAACCGCTTCCCGGGCCCGTGGAACTACAAACTTCGTCAGTGAAGAGGTTGCTAAACCGATCATTTCCACCTACAGCAGTGTTGCGGGTCTGCGCGCGATGATCAAGACGGTGACGAAAGGCGTGAACCCGAAGAAGGGCGCAAAGGGCCCGAACAATCCCGATCCGACGGAAGAGGTCTGATCCGAAGCGTTCTCGTGCACGCAAAAACCGGACGGGACCAGCCGGCCATACAGGCCGGCTGTTTTCCTGATTTTCGGGGGTTTGGTATGGTTCCGCGGTGTCCCGCCCCGACATTCGTTTCCGGGACGCAGGTCACGTTGTGGCAGACCGATAGCAGCGCGCCATCGGCACCCGCTTTCTCGCATGGAATCTGGAGCGAACAGGGATGAAAGGTATCATTCTGGCGGGAGGTCTGGGCAGCCGGCTTTATCCGTTGACCTATGCGACGAACAAGCATCTGCTGCCAATCTATGACCAGCCGATGATCTACTATCCAATCGCCACACTGGTAAACGCGGGTATCGACCACATCATGATCGTGACCGGCGGACCACACGCGGGTCACTTCCTCAGGGTTCTCAAGAATGGCAAACAGCTTGGTGTTCGCCACCTGGAGTATGCCTACCAGGAGAACGAGGGTGGAATTGCCGAGGCACTGGCTCTTTGCGAGGAGTTCGCCGCAGGGGACGATGTCTGTGTGATCCTGGGAGACAATACGACTGACGCTGATATCCGCACAGATGTCGCACAGTTTGATGACGGTGCGTTGCTGTTTCTGGCCCGGGTGTCAGATCCGGAACGATTCGGCTGTCCGGTATTTGATCCCGATGATGCCTCGCGGATTCTCGAGATCGAGGAGAAACCGGCCCGCCCTCAGAGCAGCTTCGCCATTACCGGCCTGTATATCTATGACAACCGGGTGTTCGACTATATAGGACGGCTCTCGCCCTCAGACCGCGGGGAGCTGGAGATTACCGACGTCAACAACTGGTACATTCGTGACAACGCGCTCCGATGGACCGAGCTGGATGGCTACTGGAGCGATGCCGGGACATTTGAGAGCCTCTACCGGGCCGGACGGTTCTGGGCTGAGCGCCGGACATCAGATACGAGCGCATCCAGAGCCGAAAGCGAGATCGCGGGCAGCGAATAGCTTCCGAAACCGACACATCAGCAGACACCCGTTGACGAAATTCTTTAGTGAGACGGTCGAGGTGACGAGCAATGTTGCAGCGTGAGCAGGATCGAGCCGCAAGCCGGATTAATGATGTGCTCGAAGAGTTGGGTCACGGCCGGCGTGATTTCGTGATGCGGCCGATCCCGTTTGTGGGGACCTGGGGCACCTCATCTTCGATCTCATACCAGTTGGCGAACGAGGTTTTGAGTCAGGAGAGTTCGCCTGAGCTGGAAGGACTGTCCAAAAAAGAGGCCAAACGCAGGAACAAGGAGCTGGTTGGCACACGGGCACAGGAGATTGCCGAGCAGATTGCCGAGAAACTGGCCAGCGACGACGATTTTGCCAGCATCGAGGCGACTAACGGCTATATCAATATCGAGTTTGATACCCAGCGATTCTCCAACCGGGTGATCGGGACGATCCGTGATCAGGCAGCCGAGTACGGCAGGGGCGACGCCAAGTCTGACCGCGTGATGGTGGAGTATTCGCAGCCGAATACCCACAAGGCGTTTCATGTCGGTCATCTGCGCAACGCCGCGCTGGGGAACACGCTCTGCCGTGTGCTCGATCTGGCCGGCTATGAAGTTCAGAAGGCGAACTATATCGGCGATATAGGCATGCACGTGATCAAGTGCCTCTGGTGCTATGAGCGCTTTCATCATGGCGAAGAGCCGGAGCCAAGCGAACGGGGACGCTGGCTCGGTGAGATTTACACCGAGTCCGATCAGCGCGTGAACTTTCGCCAGGACGTCATCGGTTTGCTCAACGAGCTCTCCAACAATGATCCTGCCTTTGTCACTATGGTTGATCGGATGGTGAAGGAGCTCTATCAGACACACGAGGTGGGTGAAGACATCGCCTACCTGCTTGGCCAGATTGCCAACAAGCGGGAGATCAAGGACGAAGCCTTCTACGATGCCGAGACAGTCCCGAAATTCTGGCCGATTGTCGGCAAACAGCTGCAGGTAAACCTGGAGATGTCCCGCGGCGAGCGCGAGCAGCACGACGACATCGAGGATGAGATTCCCGAACCGACACAATACGAGGAATGGATCGAGCGCTGGCGTGTGCTCTCTGAACGCATGGCCTGGTGGCCGCACGTCAACCGATGGCGGGAAGAGATCAAGTCCGAGTTCCAACGCTGGGAGCGCAAGGATCCCGACTTTGTTCAGCTCTGGGAGACGACGAAGGCCTGGAGCATGCAGGATTTCCAGCGGATCTACAGTGAACTCGATGTCGATTTTGACACCTGGTTCTACGAGAGCGAAGTCGAGGAGCCTGGCCGGGAGATCGTCAAGGAGCTGATGGAGCAGGGCCTGGCCGAGATCAGCGAGGGACTTCCCGTCGTCAAGATCGACGAGAAGCTCGGGCTCGAGAAGGAAACCTACCGGACGATGCCGGTGCTGCGTTCAGACGGAACGACGCTCTACTCTACCAAGGATCTGGCGCTGACGAAACACAAGTTCGAAGAGTACGGGGTGGATCGGTCGATCTGGGTGGTCGATGTCCGCCAGGGGCTCTACTTCCAGCAGATCTTCAAGATCATGGAGTTATGGGGCTTCCAACAAGCC
>JBBDTL010000188.1:0-3931 GCA_040904465.1 Thermomicrobiaceae bacterium
GTTGTCCTGGCTACCGGAATGCCGGGGATTCTCACCGGTGACATGATCAGCGAGGGCACAACCGTGATCGATTTCGGCGCCAATTATGTCGACGGAAAAATGACTGGCGATTCAGATCCATCGGTCTACGCCGTCGCCGGCGCGATTACACCGGTGCCGGGCGGGACCGGGCTCGTCACTCAGCGAATTCTCGCCGCGAACACGATCAGAGCTGCGAAGATACAGAGAAACCTGCTGCAGAAAGTGGAATCGATTCACTGAGATCTTCCGGGCGTCTGACTGAAGGGAAGCGCCGCATATATGGCGAGCGATAGCGAAATAGCACACGAAGTACGTCCTGAGCCCATCGTCGACATAGCCGAAAAGCTTGGACTGAGCTACGACGATATAGAACAGTACGGTCCCTACAAGGCGAAGATCAGACTCGACGTCGAAGAACAATTGGCAGATCGTCCAAATGGTCGCTACATCGTGGTCACTGCGATCACCCCGACTCCCCCTGGCGAAGGAAAGACAACGACCACGGTCGGCCTCGGTCAGGCGTTCGCCAGTATTGGACGAAAGTCGATCGTGGCGATCCGGCAACCATCCCTGGGCCCTGTCTTCGGCGCGAAAGGTGGGGCGGCCGGTGGCGGTTACGCTCAGATCATTCCGATGGAAGATCTGAATCTGCACTTCACCGGTGACGCCCATGCGGTAACGGCGGCCCATAATTTGTGTGCGGCGTTTCTGGATAATTCTCTGCATCACGGTAATCCACTCGACATCGATGTCAACAACATCAGCTGGCGCCGAGTGCTCGATGTCAACGACCGGTCATTGAGAAATCTGGTCACCGGACTTGGCTCGGGAAACGGGGTACCACGTGAGACCGGTTTCGACATCACCGCGGCATCTGAGGTCATGGCGATTCTCGCGCTGGCTACCGGTCAACAGGATCTCCGTTCCCGCCTCGGACGAATCGTCGTAGCCTACACCCAGGAGAGAAAACCAGTAACGGCTGAGGATATCGGAGCTGCCGGTGCAATGTCCGCCCTTCTGGTAGATGCGCTGAAGCCGAATCTGGTCCAGACGCTTGAGCACACCCCGGCGCTAGTTCACGCGGGTCCATTCGGAAACATTGCCCACGGCAACAGTTCAATCCTGGCCGACAGGATCGGCCTTAAACTGGCGGACGTACTGATCACCGAGGCCGGGTTCGGCGCTGATCTGGGTGCTGAAAAGTTCTTTAACATCAAGTGTCGCGCATCGGGGCTGAAGCCGGACGCAGCGGCGCTGGTCGTCACCGCCAGGGCACTCAAGTCCCACAGCGGCCACTATTCGGGAACACCGAGTAGTGAAGAACTGCAGGCAGAGAATCTCGAGGCACTCCAGGCGGGTATCCCGAACATGGTCAAACAGATCGAGAACGTTCTATTGTTCGGCGTTCCAGTGGTCGTCGCCATTAACCGATTCCCAACTGACACTCGCGACGAGATAGAGATGATCAAGCGTGTCGCCCGGGATTCGGGCGCGTTTGATGCCGTGGAGTCGCACGTTCATGCCGAGGGCGGCCCTGGTGGCGCGGAGCTGGCACGGGCACTCGAGCGGGCGATGGACGAGATTCCCAGCCAATACAAGCCGCTCTACGACCTTGAAATGTCCATCAAGGAAAAGATCGAGCGAATCGCGTTCGATGTTTACGGTGCCGAGACAGTGAACTACCTGCCAGCAGCAAACAGGCAGATCCGGCGGTTCAGCGCGATGGGATATGCGAATCTTCCGGTATGTATGGCGAAGACGCATCTCTCGATCAGTGCCAATCCATCGCTCAAGGCTCGCCCGACAGGCTTCGAGGTCACTGTGCGTGAGGTCCGCCTCTCGGCCGGAGCAGGGTTTGTCTATCCGCTTCTCGGCGAGATCCGGACAATGCCTGGGCTCGGTGCAGATCCGTCAGGGACCGAGATCGAGACTGACGAGGCAGGTCGCATCTACGGACTTTTCTAATCTGTGCAGCGCGATCACCGGAATGCGAGTTTTATCGCCTGAAAGGCCGACATGTCAGAGGTAGCGATAGCGCTGGGAATCTGGTTGCCGCTCGGTACCGTTGGTCCATTCATACTCTCGAGGGTAACTGGTGCCGACTGGCGCGGAGCGTTCATTGAAGCATGCATATTTGCAACGCTCGGGGTACTCATATTTCCGATCATGATCGCGATGACGTTCGCACTCTTCACACGGAGCCCGAATGTCGACATCGTATTCGCGATCTCGTACATTCTGGGCGCTATCAGCATTCTGCTCTTCCGCCGTCGATCGAATCGACTGACGAATGAGCGAAGATACGGGATCCGATGACTCTGCTCTGAGCTTGGCACGTAAGTAGAATGTGACCGACCAGACGAATTCCGCCCAGCCACCCTCATATGAACTGTACGATCACTTATAAAGGGCTCCTACTTAAACTGAACCGCACCCTCTCGCTAATTCGTTTCCGAGCAATAGACTTCAAGCCAATGAGCTGTTGCACGAGCCCTCAAGAACTTGTTCGCGGATCGCACCATTCAACCCTGAGACACACCAATGTGTGCACGGACACGTTTCCAAGCAGGCAACTTGGGTGTGGATTATGTACGTACATAGATTTAGTGTGGGGTCGGGTGACCAGCAATTACTGCACCGGCGGGCTGCCATCGGATTCTGGCAACGCACAGTTTGCTGGAGGATGGTTCATACATTCTGGGATTGGGGTTTGTGGGCGAGCCTGGTGAGCGCGGGGACGATCGCAGGTATCTCTTCCGTTGCGATCGCATCTGGGTTGGTCGATCGGTCGGTCAATCGATTGATTTTCCGCAGGCATTGCGAAAGTATGTTGAGGCACAAAAAAGACCGCCGGTGGCGGTCAGAGAGATTCTGGCTGGGGAGCAGGGATTCGAACCCCAACTTACTGATTCAGAGTCAGCTGTCCTACCATTAGACGACTCCCCATTGATCGACCCCGTTTGAGGCCAGAAGAAAGTCTATCAGAGCGTAAACACCTGTTCAAGCAGACACCGGTCAACGGTCGCTCCCACTGCTCTCTGTAGCTCGATCGGGCGTCAATCGGCAGGGCATTGACGGAGAAATTATCCTCGCGCGACCCGCCGCGTCACGGTGCCTGCTTCGACTTCATGCAGAGGCAGGTGTTCCAGGAGCTCAGTCTCCAGGAGATTGATATCGGTGGCCGTCACGATGAGTTGGCCCCCAATATCTGAAAGACGGCTCAACAGTCGCTTCCGCCGCCCCTCGTCCAGCTCTGAGAGGACATCGTCGAGTAGCAGCACAGCCGACTCCCCGGTTGCCTGACGGATCGCCTCGATTTCCGCCAACTTCAGGGAAACCACTGCCAGGCGTTGCTGCCCGCGTGATCCATAGGCTTCCAGGTCACGTCCATCAAGCAAAAACGTGAGGTCGTCACGGTGTGGACCTGCTGCGGTGACGCCGCGCGCGAACTCCTCATCCCGCCGGTTGTTGATCTCTGACTCGAGCCACTGGGCGATTGTTCGCTGGGCATCGATCGGATCTTGCCTGGACGCTCTGATTCCGACTGGCATCTCGGAGTTCCCGTTTGCGGTGTATTCAGCAGACAACTCAAATTCCTGACCGAGCAGTGTCCGGAACGATTCATCAAGTGGAGCAGCGATCACTCCGACGAACCGGACTCGGGCTGCCACGATGTAAGCTGCCCGGTTGATCAGCTCGTGATCCCAATACTCAAGTTCCGAAAGTCGTTCCCGGCGGGAGGATGCTGGCCTTTCCCGAATCGCCTTGAGCAGGCTGTTTCGCTGCTCAAGGATCTTGTTGTACTGATTGAGCAGGCGGAGATATGTGCCATCCAGTGTTGACAGCGCGACGTCGAGATACCGTCGACGGACGGACGGCGAGCCCAGAACAAGTTCCATATCCTCGGGTT
>JBBDTL010000189.1:0-3784 GCA_040904465.1 Thermomicrobiaceae bacterium
CGCCCTCGCCCTTACCGCAGAATCCAAGCTCCTCCAGTGAGAGCAGAACGGTGTAGGTGAACGAGTCGTAAATCATTGCCAGGTCGAGGTCGGAGTGCGTCACCCCGGCCATTTCGAACGCGGTCTTGCCAGACTGTCTCGCAGCGAAGCTGGTATAGGACGGCATCTGGGATATCATCGCGTGGTCATGGCCCTCACCCACCCCGAGCACCGAGATCGGTGTCTGCTTTAGCGATTTCGCCCTTTCGAGACTCGTCATGACATAGGCGCCGCCGGCATCAGTGACCAGACAGCAATCAAGCAGATTGAACGGCCAGGCGATCATCCGGGATTCGAAGACATCTTCAATGCTGATAGGGTCCCGCAGATAGGCCTTCGGATTCAAGCCGGCCCATTTGCGGGTTGCCACTGCGATCTCGGCCAGTTGCTCCTTGGTGGTGCCGTACTCATACATGTGCCGCGAGGCGGCCATCGCGTACGCCCCTACAGGTTGGGGCAGTCCGAACGGCGCTTCGAACTGGCCGCGTAGCGAATCCGGCGGAGTCGGTCGTGGCATCATGCCCACTCGAGACCGACCGCTTTCACCGTGGGTTACCAGTGCAACTTCGCACCTGCCCGTGGCGATTGCCGCCGCCGCATGAGCGATGTGAATCACGAATGATGATCCGCCAACTGAGGTGTTGTCAGTCACTTTCGGTTCGATGCCGAGATATTCCCCGAGCTCGGTCGTCTGAATACCAGCGGTGAAGAGCCCGTCGACATCGTCCTTGCCAAGTCCAGCCTCCGCGAGGGCCGATCTGGCAGCTTCCGCGTGCAACATGATGGCCGGCTTGTCGGGCACCTTGCCAATCTGATCAGATTCCGCGACCCCGACGATCGCAGTTTTTCCTGAGATTTCGGTCACGTGCAGCGACTCCCTTCCCTCTGTGTCAACCTGTGATTCCGGCAGGGGAGTCCCTCCGTGAACTCCCGACGTGAACATTTGTGAAAGTCCCGAACTGGCGTCATTAGCGCTGCGAGATAATCCAGTCCCGCGTCATCTCCGCGTGCCCGACATGTTCCGACGCGTGAGTCGCCGTGAAGAGCAGTAGCTCGCGTCCGGACATTGGCCCGCGTCGCGGATGTTCATAGACGCTACTAAGCTGGTCAGGAGTCAGTCCGGCTAACGCAGGATGTATCCTCGCCTTTAGCTCTTCCCACTGCTTTCGCACCTCTTCGGCCGAACTCCCGCTGGCGGCGAACTCCGCGTCACGGTTCCGATTCACTTGCTGACCCAGCAGTGCTTTGAACGTCGCCTCTTCAACGTTCGCCATCGTATGAACGGCCAGTACCAGAAGGCTGTTGGTCTCTGGTATCGGCGGCAGCATATTGATTTCATCGGGGGATTGTCCATCAAGGCAGGAGACTATCCGCTCCAGCTTGTCCACGATAGAGTCCGCAAACATCGTCGATTCGTCTGTTGCCATAATTGAATGCTCCAATTCGTTACCAGGTTAGCTCGCCCCACGGCTCAAGCTTCGAACCCCAGTACTTATATCCAGGTTGAACTTCGACCCACTGACCCGGAGGCAACGCTTCGATCGCCGCGGTCACGCCTGGATCACTCTTAATTTCTGCCAGTTCAGGCGAGAACGCTTTCGGTACCCATTCGATCAGTTCATCGACCGACAATCGATGGTCGGACCGGAGAGTCTTGATAATTTTCGGCTGCGACATCAGGACGTAGTTGTAGCCGAACGATCCGAAAAAGTGCCCGGTGACGTGTTGAGCCTGATCGGTTGCCAGGAAGGTGGCCAGCGGGGCGACGTGTTTCGGATCCTTCTCGGTGCCTTCAGCGACTTCGCTGGGCATTTTGCCCTGATCTTTGAACTGCTCGACCATTCTCGGAATCGAGTCGATCATACGAGTCCAGCCGCTCGGCATAATGGCGTTGGCGGTCACGTTATATCGGGCCAGGCCGTTGGCGCACGTCAATGTAAGTCCAATGATGCCCGATTTAGCGGCGGCGTAGTTCGGTTGGCCGGGTGCTCCGAGCGCCGAGTTGGACGACATGTTGATGATTCGTCCTGAATTCTGCTCCCTGAACTTCACCGAGGCCCATTTACAGATATTGAAGGTCCCCTTGAGGTGCACGTCCAGGACCGGCTTCCACTCTTCATACGCCATGTTGAAGATCATTCGGTCTCTGAGGATCCCGGCGCAATTGACCACGATATCGAGGCCGCCGAGCTCATCGACCGCTTGCTGGATCATGGCTTCGGCCGCCTGATAATCGACTACTGATTCGGTATTCGAAGCAGCCTTGCCTCCCATCGCTTCGATCTCCCGGGCGACCGTGGCCGCCGGCCCCTGATCGACTCCTTCGCCGTCGAGACTTGCTCCCAGATCGTTGATCAGAACTGAGGCGCCCTCCTGCGCCATGAGAAGCGCGATGCCGCGACCGATTCCCCGGCCGCCGCCGGTGACGAGGGCGACCTTTCCGTCGAGTTGTCCCATTTATCGCCTCCTCTACCGTTTCGCCGAGAAATACGCGTTACGCTGCCAGAGCTCTATCCCGTCCGCCAGCGTTTTCCAGCTGGTGAGATCGGTCTGCTGAAGCGCCGTGCCACGCAATGGCCTGTCGCTTCCTTCGACAGTTACTGGTTCGGGCTGAACGATTCCCTCGTCCATAGTCTTCTTGAAGTTAGTTGAAAGTGCATCGAGGTCCCACCCGGACTCAGCGCGGATTACTTTCGCGATCTCCCAGTGCGAGTAAAGACTGATCGCATTCCCGCGGATGCCGAAGAAGTGTCCGTTAACGTTCTGCGCAGCGTCAGTTGCCAGATACGCGACCATCGGGGCGATGTTCGCCGGATCACCTTCAGTGCCTTCGGCTGCCTCGCTTGGGAGCTTGCCGTGTTCGTCTTTGAATTGCTGCCCGCGTGGCGTTGAATCAATCATGCGGGTCGTCGCATACGGCAGGATTGCGTTGGACGTCACGTTATAGCGATCCAGCGAGTTGGCGAGCACGGCGGTGAAGCCCAGGATGCCGTACTTCGCGGCGGCGTAGTTCGCCTGTCCGGGACTTCCCCACGCCGAAACGCTGGAAAAGTTGATGATCCGTCCGGATTTCTGCTCCCGCATCCTCGTCGATGCATGCCGGACGGTGTTGAAAGTACCGTCGAGATGTACCGCAACGACTGCGTCGTACTCTTCCTCAGTCATGTTGAAGATCATCCGGTCGCGCAGGATCCCGGCAACATTGACCACGATGTCGATTTTCCCGAACTCATTGACGGCGCTCTGTATCATTTCTCCTGCCGCGTTGTAATCGGCAATTGAATCGGTGTTCGCGATCGCGGACCCACCGGAACTGATGATCTCGTCGGCGACTTGCTGCGCGAGGGCGGTATCCTGACCCTGTCCATCGAGGCCGGTTCCGAGATCGTTTACCACTACACTGGCGCCCTCATCCGCCAGTTGTAGAGCAATTGCCCGTCCGATCCCTCGTCCTGCGCCCGTTACCAGCGCGGATTTGCCATTGAGATGCCCCATCTATCCTCCTGTCACTTTCATACTCGTCTGAATTCGACGTGGTCCGCCTGGCGATTCCAGATTGCGAACTGTCCGTCAACGACCGCTCCCGGGTTGATGATGTATCGACCAGCAGCACGAAGGTGAATGCGCCCGAGGGAGATATCCAGTGGCCCTCGTTCGTCGCTGGCGTATCGAACGTGCGTGTGCCCGGTGAAAATCAGATGTTCTTTTCCAGGGCCGCGTTCCTCGTCGTTAGTCAGCTCCAGCA
>JBBDTL010000190.1:0-3775 GCA_040904465.1 Thermomicrobiaceae bacterium
GTCCTTCGCCTACTCCGGATCCGACGGCGACACCTGAGGCGACCCCCACGCCAACGCCGGAGCCTGAACGTTCGACATTGACGAATGAACCGATGAGTGATCCGCCGCCGCGGCCTATCGCTGTTCGGATAGATAACTCTCCCAATGCGAGACCACAATCCGGACTCTCCGAGGCTGACCTCGTCTATGAGTCGCCAACTGAGGCAAGCATTACCCGCTTTCTCGCTATGTTTCAAACGAGCGCTCCGGAAATGGTCGGTCCATCTCGTAGTGCCCGGTTGATGGATATCGACGTGATCCCGTTGCATGATGCAATGATTGCCTATTCAGGAGCATCGACGGGGGTGCAGGATCGGCTGTGGCAGGCGGGATTTCCGCTACTTCTCCTGGAGGGGAACGCAAGCGCGGCCTCCTGGCGGGATGGATCTGGTTACGCGCCCCACAATCTCTATACGTCGATTCCCGCCTTACGGGATGTAGCGGCCGAGTTTGGCTGGGAGCGCGACGCAGAGAACATTCCATTTACATTTGGCGACATTGAAGATAGTGGCAGCGCAGGTGCCGGAGTAGCAATTCCGTATACGTCCGGCAACGTTGAGTTTCGCTATAACGAGAATACCGATTCTTATGATCGTTACGTTGAAGGCTCGGTTGCTCGCGATGCCGGGTCAGACGACATCGTTTCCCCACGGAACGTCATTGTTATCTGGGCGCCATTTTTCACCGGAGACATCGCACCGAATACGCGTGGAGAGATCTCCAACAATGTCGATCTGTACGGCTCCGGTGATGCCTGGCTTCTGCGGAATGGCCAGCGTTATGAAGCTGAATGGCGGCGTGACGAGCAATCCCAGCCATTCCGGTTCTACGATCAGGAATCAGGCGAAGAGATAGCATTGGCAGAAGGTAAAATCTGGATCAACCTCCTGCCGCTGGACATGTCGGTAACCGCGGTTGAGTAGATGTCCTCTGCTATAATCGACGCGCCCCGGTGGCATTGTGCGATTGCGGCTGACGGGCGGAGCGTCTGGCTAGCGGGTAGGTCGCCTCGAAAGTTCGCAGGCTGAGCGGGAGGCATATGGCCAATCTTATAACGATCGGTCGCCTCGGTCTCCTCTTCATCACTATCGCGCTGATCTATACGCGTTCATTTCCAATTGTTGCCGTTATGCCAGTCGTTATCGCGATTGTTTTCCTGAGCGACGGGCTGGACGGCTTCGTCGCGCGGCGGCGTGGTTCGACCAGCGAGTTTGGCGCGGTTCTGGACATCGCCGGCGACCGCGTGGTTGAAAACGCACTCTGGATTGTATCCGCGCATCTGGGATTAATTGGAGTGTGGGCGCCATTGCTCGTCGTGACCAGAGGCTTTTTCGTTGATACGATGCGCGGTGTCGGCTACACAAAAGGGAAGTCCGCGTTCGGCGAGAACACGATGGCCCGGACACCGGTGACTCGATTTCTGACTGCGTCCCGATTTATGCGCGCATTTTACGGGATCGCCAAAGGTTTGGCGTTCGTTTTTCTCTTCGCATTGTTTGCGGCCAGGCTGCCCGAAGCTGGTGAAACGCTGTACGCCAGCCTGGTCGAATCGTTGCCGATACTTGTGTTTGGCTGGTTCATGGTCTACGCTTCGCTCGCCCTGACGGTGATTCGTGGTGTGCCAGTACTGATTGATGCAATCCAGGATCTATCGGACGAATCGACGCAATCGGAATGATTGCTGCCGTGTTTGATCTGGATCGCACACTTCTGCCAGAGACGACGGCAGAGCGTATTTTCATACGACATCTCGTTCGGGAACGCGTGCTCGGCATTTCAGCGGCGATCAGGACAGGTCAGTATGCGCTTCGTACCGGGTTACGGAACGCGGTAATGAAGATCCGGGCAGATCGCCCGTATCTGGCCGGCCTGCATGATGCTGCGCTATGGCTTCACGGGCGAACGTGTGCGCGGGAGGGCATTCTTCCGGCGCTTTCTGACACCGGGATCCGGCGTATCAACGAACACCGTGAAAGCGGACATGAGATTGTGCTGCTTTCCGGGTCGCTTCCGTATGTCGTTGAACCAATTGCCGAAAACCTTGGTGTATCCAATGTGATATGCAGCCACCTCGATGTTCAGCGGCAACGGTTGACAGGCCGCCTGTCCGGGCTGCACCCATACGGGGAAGCGAAAGCAACCCTGATGCGAGCGATGGCGGAACGTCACGGGATCGAGCTAGATGTGTCATATTGCTATGCGGACCATCACACTGATGATCTGCTTCTTGAAATGTTCGGAAATCCGGTCTGCGTGAATCCATCTGAAAAGCTGCGCAAGACTGCACGTCTGCGTGACTGGCGTGTTGAAGTGTTTGACTAGACGCAGCCGACTGGAGTGCCGGATGGCCACTCACAACAAACTTCCAGATGATCCGATGAAGTTGCGTCTGGCGATCTGGCTCGCACGGCTGGTCAGTCGGACATTCTGGCTCTTCAACCGACAGTTTCTGTACCGTCTTGCCGACGCTGGCGGGTTTCTGTTCTACTTGCTGTTTCCGACCTATCGCGACAATGTCAAGGCCAATTTGTCGAACGTGATGGGGCCTGGGGCATCTGAACGTGAGATCCGCCGGATGGCTCGGGGCGTGTTCAGGACGAGCGCCCGGAATTTCGCCGACCTCACCAGGGTGCCGCATCTTCCGGTCGATCAATTGCTCGATTCTGTCAGCACGAGCCCTGGTGCATTCGAGATGCTCGACAAGGTCATGGCCAACGGTCGGGGCGGTGTGCTGGTGACAGCTCATTATGGGGCATTCGACTACGTCGGGCAGATCATCTGGCTCAATGGATACTCGATGACGCTATTGACGGCGAGAACCGTTCCCGAGTTTATCGATGCTGCGGTGTCTTATCTCCGGGGATCGCGCGGGGCCCGAATGGAACCGACCACGCCCGGCGGAGTCCGTCGGGTTCTCTCGGCGTTGAAACGGGGAGAACTGATCGGGATCGTCGCTGACCGAGATTTCTTCCAGAACGGGAAGCCCGTCACGTTCTTTGGCCGGCAGACGACGCTCCCGCCGGGGCCTATCCGGATCGCACGCGATGCCGGGGCGCCGGTCGTCCCTACCTTCGCGCGTCGGGAGGGGGACGGCTTCTACATGGAGGTTGAAGAACCCTTCATGGTTCCAAAGACGGATAATGTGGAGGCGGATGTGCAGCGCGGACTGGAACGTCTGGTGAGCGTTTTCGAGCGACATCTTCGAGCCGCTCCGGATCAGTGGGTTATGTTCCAGCGAGTCTGGACTGAGACCGAACAGCAGCCGATGCTGGTGTTTCCGGTTGGGTCGCCACTCCACGGCAAAATTTTCGGGCCAGGCACTGAGGAGCGCGGCCCGCTGACTGACACGCCCGTTAACAGTAGCGAAGAGGAAAGGCAGACCTCACCGGAAGCGAGGCCGGCTTCTGGCCGTCCGCTGGGCCACTACGGAGAACAAGCTCGTCAGGATTCTAGCGGAAGTTCGTGAACTGCAGTGCGACCTCGTAATCCGCTTCTTTCATCGCCTGAATCACGGCTTGCAGGTCGTCCTTGTTCTTGGAGGAGACCCGGACTGCATCTCCCTGGATCTGCGCGGTGACCTTCTTGAAGTCGGAGCGGATCTGCTTGCTAATCTGCTTGGCCGTGTCCTCCGGAATCCCGCGCTTGAGCTTGATGACCTGCCGAACTTTCCCGCCACTGGCGGACTCTTCTTTCTCGTAGTCGAGAATCTTGAGCGACAATCCGCGACGGATGACAC
>JBBDTL010000191.1:0-3759 GCA_040904465.1 Thermomicrobiaceae bacterium
AGCTTCAACCGAAGCACGCCAATAAGCGCAAGAAAAAGAAGAAGGCCAAGGGCAAGAAGCGTTAGAAGTCTTTTGACTATGCCAGGAATGATTCCTGGCTAGCGGACATATGATTCAGTCAGGTGCCAGCGGGCACTCAATGCGAACACGGCAATGCAACAACTCGCAACTGCAACACCGAAACAGCACCATCGCAGGTTGAAGCGACTGGCGAACATCTCGATCTTCTACAAGATCCTGATCGCCAACTCTTCGATCGTCGTCATCGGCGCAATCGCTGGAACGACACTGACGCTTCGATGGGGCGAAGACGTCGATTCCGTCGTTGAGTTCGTCGTTTTGCTGGCGCTGATCGGGACGCTGGTCAGCGTGATCGTCAACTGGTTCGTATTGCGGGCAACGTTCCAGCCGCTGGATGAGCTTGAACGCACCGTCGATCAGGTCCGACAGGGGAACTTCAGCGTTCGAGCGGCCAAAGCTGATTTCGGCGACCCGAATATCGAAGCACTGAGCCAGACGATGAACGGGATGCTCGATACGGTCGAACGATACCGCGCGCAGCTTCACAGTCTCTCCATGCAAGTCGTCAACGCCCAGGAAGAAGAACGCAAACGCATCGCGCGCGAACTTCACGACGATACCGCCCAGGTACTGACAGCTCAGCTATTGCGACTGAAGACGATGGAAGCGTTGGGCCGGAATCTCGATCCCGACGGGCTCGGACAGCTCATCGACATGACGGCAGAAGCGCTGGAAGATGTTCGCCATATGGCGCACGAGCTTCGACCACCGAGCATCGACGACCTGGGGCTCTACGCCTCAGTTGAGAGCCTGACCGCCCAATTCCGGGAACGTTTCGGGATCCCGATCATCTACCGAAGTGAAGGCATCAACCGCCGGTTCCCGCCGGGGATCGAAATCGCGATGTACCGCATCGTTCAGGAAGCGCTGACGAACGTCGCAAAGCATTCTCAGGCAGAATCGGCATCCGTCACGATCGGCAATAACGCCACGAGTGTCTGGGCCCAGGTGGCCGATCATGGTATAGGATTCGATCCACGAGATGTCGATCGCAGTGATGGCAGCGGCCTCGGACTCTTTGGCATGCAGGAACGAACCACACTCTTTAGTGGCAAACTCACAATCGATTCGGCTTCTGGACGCGGCACGACGGTCACCGTGCGGATGCCGCTCCCGGAGAGCGCCCCGCTTGACTCCACTATCACAACCCCGGAGGTAGCCCAATGAGCACGACGAGCGTACAGACCATTTCAGTATTGCTGGCCGACGACCACGGGATAGTACGCGCTGGTTTGCGCGCGCTGCTCGATGCCCAGCAGGACATTGATGTTGTCGGCGAGGCGTCTAGCGGTGATGAAGCGGTTGAACTGGCCGGAAAACTTCATCCCGACATCATAATCATGGATATCTCCATGCCTGGCGGAGGGCTCGAAGCAACCCGCAAGATCGCCAAACTGGAGCTCCAGACCAGAATCCTCATTCTCACGATCCATGCAGAAGAGCGCTATCTCCTGCCAGTACTGGAAGCCGGTGGCTCAGGTTACGTCCGCAAAGCCAGCTTGCACACAGATCTCATCGACGCCATTCGGACCGTATTTCGTGGCGAAGTCTTTCTGGAGCCCGCCGCGACCCGGATGTTGCTGCAGGGTTATCTCGACCGGGCCAACGACGGCATCGAGCTCGATCCAGGCAAGCTGCTCTCCGAGCGAGAGCGGGAGGTGCTCAAGCTGACGGCCGAAGGGTTCACCGCTCAAGAGATCGGCGATCAGCTGTTTCTCTCGCCGAAGACGGTTGAGACGTACCGGCACCGGATCATGCACAAACTCGGCTTCAGTCACCGTTCAGAGCTCGTCCGGTATGCGCTCCGGGCCGGCCTGCTGGATCCCGCTGCACAGTAGATGTCTGTATGGTCCCACGCCCCTGTGGGACCGTGATCCAACCGCAATCATTCGGGCCGACAGGGTCGTCGGCCCCTACACGACCACTCTGGATGACGGCTATCGCTTGACCTCCAGCCCAAGCAAATCAATCGCATTCCCGGCAAAAATCTTGTTCTTGACCTCCTGCTCGACCGGCAACTGGTCAATGATGATCGAACACTTTCGCAGATCGCCGACCTGGTGCGGATGGTCGCTGCCGAGCATCATCCGATCCTCGCCACAGAACTTCAGCACCATCATCGTTACCTCCGGATCAAAGAGCACGGTGTCGTAGTACATCTCCCGGAAATACTCTATCGGCGAACGCTGGAGCTTGCCGGCGATCTCAGGATAGATGTTGTAACCGCGTTCGATCCGCTCGGCCATCATCGGCAGGACGCCGCCGAGATGCGTCTGAACGAGCGTCAGCTTCGGATAACGGTCCAGCACCCCGGAGAGGACCATTCGAGCGGCTGCGGCCGTCGTGTCGTACGCAAAGCCGAGCAGCGCCACAAGCCGGTAGTCGTTGATCTGAGCACTGTACGACGGGCCGGTCGGATGCACCACGATCGGGACACCAAGATCCGCGGCCGCTTCCCAGACCGGGTCAAACTTCCGATCGTCCAGGGTATCCCCATTGATATTGGAAAAGATCATGCCGCCGACCAGACCCAGGTCATTCACTGCGCGTTGTAGCTCTTTCGCAGCAGCCTCTGGCGCCTGCATCGGCAACGTCGCGAAGAACTGGAACTTGTCCGGATACTGCTTCTTGAGGTCGGCGTACTCGTCGTTGGCGATCCGGGCGAGCTCGATCCCGTAGTCAGCTTCTTCAACATGCACGCCCGGCGTCGTCAGCGACATCACCGACATATCGATCTTGAAGTTGTCCATATCCCGGAGCCGGGTCTCAATGAACCGGTGGGCGTCAGCGACGACATTGTAGTCGCCGGCGTACTTGACGAGCATCTGACCGGAATCGTCATGCACTATCTCGGCGTGATTGCTCTTCTTTTCGATTGCCTTGAAGTACTCCGAGGGATAGAAGTGCGTATGAACATCAACCCGCATCGAGCGATCCTTCCCCTGCCACTGGCTTTCGCGTTGGTCCGATGCTGGCAGAGTAGCACGAGTCACCCGCATGGAAAAGCGTTGAACAGAAAATCAGCGTCGACCGCCTGGACGGTAAAACGATTGGTACATAAGTAACGGGGACACGTCTATACCGGCTGGTATCATGTCGCACAGATTGGACATTGCTGTCCATTGCCAACCAGTTGCTTGCAACGCCGATTACTGGAAAGAGAATATAGTTGTGTCGCGCATTTACATCTTTTTGTTCATTTCAGGTCTGTTGCTGGTAGCCGCTGCTTGCTCATCAAATAACGACGCCTCAGACGAAGACGTGGCTCAGGATTCCGCACCTACGGATGAGGCAGTTTCGACTGACGAACCTGAAATCGAAGAAGAGCCTACCGCCACCGAGGAGCCAGCGCCGACGTCAACTCCTGAGCCCGAGCCAACTGCAACCGTGACCCCGGTTGAAACGCAAGAACCCTCAGACGATGACACGTCGACGGACGAAGACCCGGCACTGGATGAAGAAGCGTTCGACGAGGGCGAAGGCCTCCCTGGCACGGCGCCAGGGGTCGTTCTAGACGAGTTCCACGACGAGGAGCTGGGTAGTCTTCTGGTTTCAAGTGAGGACATGTCAGTCGGATGGGGTCTTCTCCTCGAAGGCTCTTTGCCTGATGACGCAGAAGCAACACAGGGGTTGGGCGATTTGATGAATGGGCCCTGTGGCAACGAAGTTCTCACTCCG
>JBBDTL010000192.1:0-3739 GCA_040904465.1 Thermomicrobiaceae bacterium
GACCCTTGCAAGGTCGGAGGCTCGACGTCATGCGCTGCAGTTCGAACTAATTCCCGGTACCGACTAGAACCCGGTTGGATGCGGGTTGATACTTGCTGTTTAGCGCAAGGTCGTCAATTTGTTCGCCCTCGCTGTCATACACACGGCGAAGTATCTCGACGTCGAATCCGTCGTGAGCCGTTTCGACCTGGGTACGCGTCCCCGCTGGCATCATGTCCGTTTCTTCAATGACGGTTTCAGATGAGGCTGGCTGGCGATTGGTAATGTTGGGGCCTTCTGTCTCAATCTCCCAACCCGGGTCGGTTCCCCAGATTTCAAAGCGGTTGGCGTTTCCGTCCGCTGAGGAAACGATCGCGATCCAGTCACCGGTCGTGTTCTCGAACTTGAAGTCGAGACCGGCGGTCGTTGCAATAGTCGCGTCCAGCCCCGTCATACCGGTCGGGTCCTGCCCGTAGAGCGGCATCCAGTACACATGCCAGTTTCGCTCTACGACAGGCATTCCGGCCCAGAACGCAGCCTGGAAGACTGTGGTCGATACTTGGCAGACTCCACCTCCGATCGACGGCACAGTCGTAACCCCGCCGTCAGTGGCACCTTCGATACCGAAACCTTCGACATAGCCCGTATCTTCGCTGATTTCCCCACCAATGCTTTCCACGAAGGAGTACGTGCCACCCGGCGGCACCAGCGCACCGTTGGCGAGTTCTGTTGCACGTTCGACGTTGTGCGCCCGGTTTGGTGCGGAACCTCCGTAATACGTTTCGCCGTACGAGATCATCTCCCGAATCTCGATTTCTCCCGCCATGGCCGCAGTGACTTCTGGCTCAGCTTCATTGACGACAATCTCTGCGCTGGACTCGCCCGCTTCGACTGCCTCGGCGATTGACTCCGCAGACGCCTCACGATCCATTTCCCAGCCGGTTTTCTCCTCGCTCTGAACTTCTACTTCACCGTTCACGTAGCGAAGGTTTGCATCAACCGGCTTAACGTTGACGTCGTTCGAAATGCTTGAAAGGAACGTGGTGAGATCCTCCACGCTAACCTCTGGCTCAATTACGCCTGCCTCTGAATCGTGCTCAAATCCGAGTGCGGCAGCGATAACGGAGCCGCCGATATCCGTCTCACCCTCTTTCCAGGTGAGCTGCATTCGTGTCTCGGCGATCTCGTTTCCAAACTCAGCGGCCTCTTCGGCAACTTCAGTCGTGATCGCCGCCGGGAACTCGTCCACCGGAAGCGCTGCGCGATGCTCACCAGCAAGGATAGCTTCCTCCACCACCGTCACGGCTTCGCCAACATCAATCTGCCAGCCGTCCGTTGCGGGACGGACTTCGTATGTCTCGCCGTTCCAGGAAACGCGCGCATCCTGTCCGTCGGCCTGTGCGTCCTCGGCCAGCCGGCTTATCTGTTGTTCGAGCCGTTCAGTGTCGATGCTCAGCTCCGACTCGCCTGTCTCACTGTCTATTTCAATGTGCATCAACGCATCAAGCCTTTGTGCATCGAGCGCCCACTGATAGTCCCCGCGCTCGAGTATGAAGTCTTCCGACATAATCCCCGAAAGGCGCTGTCCCATTGGCTCCAGTGCAGCTTCGGTGTATGCGGGCTGTACTTCCACCGTCGAAATAGCGACCGGGCCCTGCTCGAGGTTAGACAGTTCAGCTTCGAGATCACGTGCCGTCTGCTGAACGTCGATTCCGACTCCGTTTGCAGCTGATGTAACCTGCAGCTGGCCATCGCTAGTGAGCTGGAATATCGGCTCCTCTGGACGTGCTCCAACGTCAGCAGCAATCGACTGGAAGTATGACTGCAACTGATCTGAGTCGACGACGGGAGTGACGCCCACGTCGCGTCCGAAGAACAATGCATCGAACCATTCGCGGGAATCTGTCCACCAGTTGCCGCTGCGGCCAAACTCGTAAGCGCTTTCGACCGTCTGCGCGGTGTCAAACGTCACTCCGAGTTCCCCGGGCGTCGCAGAAAATGTCTGCCCATCCGACTCGAAGGTGAGATTGGTAGACATGTATTCGGCAGTCCGCTGATCCAGAGCTGCCTCCGCTTCGGCAGTACTCACACCGCCGATATCGACCCCTACAGCCTGCACACCCGGGTAGACCTGATCGCGATACATGAATCCATAGGCAACGACCGCACTGGCGAGAAGCGCGATGATGAATGCGACGGTCGCCGTCATCGACAGCGCCGCCGAAATGAGTGATTGCGTCGCCGAACGGACAGGTGCGGCTGTCCGGTACTGGTCTGTTTGCTGGTGAGCTCGAACGGCCAAGATGCCAGTCCTTCCAGAGTTTAGATGTCAGTCGAGATGATAATGACGGGTTTCGGGCAGACTCAAAGAAAATTGCCCGGATTGTCCGTACCTCGTCTTCGCGTCGCTACCTGTATGACGCGCCGCAACCGGAAAACGTTGCGAACGGACGGAGCCGGACGCAACCAGTATAACAAGTCGCCCGTTTGTGCTGTAGAGCGTGACTGAACCAGACGCCGGACTCGCATCAACCGGAAGATCCCCGCCCAGCCGGCGAATCTCCCCCGGATCGAGTGGAATCGCAAAGTGGCAAGAGCGAAACAGATTGAACAGAACTCGTACCAGAGTACCGAAATCCAGTGACGCCTCCATAATGATGCCGGCCAACACCGCAGGAGAGCCCAGGCGCGATTACGCGCAAGATAAAAGTTCTTGAGGGGAGAACCCTCGGTTGCGCTGGCCGAGTAAACGTGAAGCGTCCACGCCGCTGGGTTGACAACGGTTCGATGTCGCCTCAGCTTCAAACGCCAGGCAAGATCTACATCTTCCAGATAAAGAAAGAACGGCTCGGGAAAAAGCTCGACGTCGAAAAGCGCTGAGCGTCGAAACGCAACCGCACCGCCCGAAGGGCCAAACACTTCAACCTGCCCGGAGCGTTCTCGCCAGAGACGGCCTACATCCCGATCCAGGGCGAGCCCGTTCTCGAAGACCTCGATTCCGGCTGTCGCAATTCGATTGGGATCGCTGGAGAAGAGCATGATACCGGCGACAGCAGACCAATGCGTATCCGACTCCAGTGGGCGGACAATCTCTTCAACAAATCCAGGTGATGGAACCGTGTCGTTGTTGAGAAGCACGACCACGTCGCCAGAGCTGGAACGTATCCCGCGGTTGTTTCCGGCTGAGAATCCGAGATTCTCTCCGGACTCGATCAACCGCGCCCATGGATAGCGACAGCGAAGAAACGCGATAGAACCGTCTTGCGAACCGTTGTCAACGACTATGACCTCATCGGGCGCTCTCGTCTGAGCCTGAAGGCCGTCCAGACAGTCCTCAAGGAGATGTTTCCCGTTATAGTTGACGATAATAATCGATGTGGTCAGCATTCAATACCTCGTGTGAACGGTGCCAGGGGTAACCAAGTTCCGGCGACTGGCTCGTCCACGCGCGATTGACCAGTATCTGCCCCGATGCTAGAGTCAGCCTGCGCCGGGAGCCGGTGCCGCAGCAGCACGCCCTGCGAATAGCTCCAGAGAAAGGAACTCGAGAATGCCCAAGGAAATCGTAACCACAGACAAATCCCCTGCCGCTATTGGACCATACTCCCAAGCGGTCAAGTTCGGCAATATGCTCTTCACGTCCGGGCAGATTCCGCTCGACGCGGCATCAGGAAAACTGGTCGAGGGCGATATCACCGTTCAAGCGACGCAGGTTCTGAACAATCTCAAGGCGCTGCTAGAGGCCTCGGGGACATCGATC
>JBBDTL010000193.1:0-3676 GCA_040904465.1 Thermomicrobiaceae bacterium
CGGGTAGGGCCGAAACTATGCCCAGGGGTGTTTGATGACACTGCATGCTGCCGCAAACTGGAGGCATATCCGCGATGCGTCAGCCCCAACTGATGATGTCGCGAATGTCTGGCAGAAACGCCAGCTCTCACCATCATCGTGCAGCCGGAGCCGGCATTGCCAGATGCCGGCTCCGGTGTGTCTGCGACGGGTGATTTCCACACTATCGTGATTCACATTCGTGGCGGAAGGCTGCTCATCGAGTCACTTCTTCTATCTCAGTTGGCGTGCCAGTTTCCTGTGTCAAAATTGACGAACAAGCGCAGAGCATGCACGCTAGCATGACTGCTACCTGAACCACTCGGGACTGCTGGCAGAATAGACCGTTAGAGATTGTGAGCAGGGACCGATCTATTCCCGGAATCTGGCCGACGCAAGCTGACGAGATCCGCGGGATTTCATCAGGCAAATTGCGTTTAAGTGAGCCAGCATGCTGATTGAGGCATCGAAAAGGTGTGTACATGCGACCCTATGAGTGGTATTGTATAA
This sequence comes from Thermomicrobiaceae bacterium, assembly GCA_040904465.1. GTDB lineage: Bacteria > Chloroflexota > Chloroflexia > Thermomicrobiales > Thermomicrobiaceae > SLMJ01. The sequence goes on from JBBDTL010000193.1 coordinate 529, forward strand.
GTACGGAGGCGGCTTTAACGTACGTCTTCGTTCTGAGACAGACGTTGCGTCCCGTCTTTTAGCGACACACGGAGCGAGTTCAACCTTGATGACTGAATACGGCACGGAGGTACGCGGTGTCGGTCAGATCGATATCGCCGGAATCTTCGGCTGAATCGAGTCTTTCGGGAACGCGTGACGGTACGCGAAAAGCAACTGACAGTAACGACCTGGTGTCATCCTGATTCAATGAGCAGAACGTTGGCAACGGTGGAGCATCAGCGTTGTTCCCGGGCTGGCACATGCGATGTATCGAACATCAATGCGAACTCGACTGAGTTGTGACCCAGACTGCCTGCGGCGTTTCGGTCCGGACAGGCCCGTCCAGGGAGGTGACCCGAATAGACGGAACTCTTGAATGAAACGAGGATTGAGCGAGCGTGCCGGGATGTTCCCTTCGCTCGGACGTTGTTTATGAGAGAGGTAGCAGGAGCTATGGTAGGAACCCGCAACGCCAAGCAAGGACCGACAGAAGTTCGCCAGCGGATTGGGCCCTCTATTCGTGGACTGCGCCAGCAGCAAGGATTGTCGCTGTCCGATCTGGCCGAGCAGACGGGTATTTCGGTTTCGTACCTCTCCCGTCTGGAAAAAGGGCGAAGTGTTCCGTCGTTCACGTTGCTGTCCCGACTTGGTCATGTACTCGGCGTAGATATCGGGTACTTCGTTCAGACTGAAGAGGAAGCACAGCAGGTTGATACCGATCTTGCCGCGATTCTGGAGCAGAGCTCACTGCCCAAGCACGTCTGGCCCGAGATCTATGGGCTCAGTATTGAAACCCGTAAAGCCCTGCTGAAGTTCATGCAGGACGCCTCACGCTAGACAGTCTTTTCGCAAAAGCAGAAAATCTGACTAAACAGAAACACTCCCGGGCTCTATGCCCGGGAGTGTTTTCTCTGTTTTCGTAACGGTAGCGCAGTGGTTTATCCGCCGCTGAATCATTGTCCAGCCGCCGGGAGTAAATCCCGGCGCTACCGATGGGCCGGAGCCGCTACACAGTCGCTTTTGCCGGGCTCACCGCGGCCAGCGCCTGCTGGATGTCTTCTACAAGGTCGTCAATGTGTTCGATCCCGACGGAGAGCCGGATCAGGTTGTCGGCCACCTCATGGCCGGAACCCGCCATGCTGGCATGTGTCATTTCGCCTGGATGCTCGATCAGTGACTCGATGCCTCCGAGACTCTCGGCCAGCGTGAAGACCTTCGTCGTCTGCACGAATTTGCGCGCCGCCTCATAGCCACCCGCCGTCGTGAACGAGACCATCCCGCCGAAGCCGTTCAACATCTGCCGTTTGGCAACGTCATGACCTGGATGGGTCTCCAGACCAGGGTAGTAGACCTGTTCCACTGCCGGGTTCTCGGAAAGCAGTTCGACGATCCGCGCCGCGTTCCGGTTGTGCTCCCGCATTCGCACGGAGAGGGTCTTGATTCCGCGCAGGACGAGCCAGGAATCGAACGGGGCAGGAACCGCGCCGGCAGCATTCTGATGGAATTTCAGTGTCTCGTAGTCCTCGGGATCGTTGCCTATGACGGCTCCGCCGACGACATCGCTGTGACCGCCAAGATACTTCGTGGTGCTATGCAGCACCAGATCGGCTCCCAGCGACAGTGGCTTCTGCAGATACGGTGAGGCGAAGGTGTTGTCGATCACGAGCCGGGCGCCCGAGCTCTTCGCGATCTCAGCCATACCAGCGATATCGACGATTTTCAGGTACGGGTTGGTAGGCGTCTCAGCCCAGATCATCTTTGTGTTGGGCTGCACTGCTGCCCGCACAGCGTCGAGGTCGGTCAGGTCGACCATAGTGTACTCGAGGCCATAGCGGGCCAGCACCTTGGAGACGAGCCGATAGGTGCCGCCGTAGGCATCATCCGAGAGAATCATGTGGTCGCCCGGAGCCAGCAAATACCAGATGTTCTGGCTGCCAGCCAGCCCGGAGGCATAACCGAGCGCCCAGTTGGCGTCTTCCAGTGAAGCCAGCGCCGTCTGCAGCGCGGTCCTGGTCGGATTGTCGCTCCGGCTGTAGTCATACCCCTTGTGCTTGCCAACTTCTTCCTGAGCGTAGGTCGAGGTCTGATAGATTGGCGTGATGACTGCCCCGGTCGTGGGGTCAGGTTCCTGTCCGGCGTGGATTGCACGGGTTTCGAAGCGCTGTGAGCGGTCGTAGGTCATGGTTGATTACCCTTCCGCGTTGGTGGACCCGGCGAGAAAATCGAGCAGGTCCGATCGTGTAACAATGCCGGCGAGATCGCCATCGTCGTTGACAAGTACCGCGGGTGATCCGGCCGCCAGCAGCGGGAAGACCCGTTCGACCTCTTCGTCCGCATCCACCAGAGAGAATGGCGGGTCCATCACGGTACTGACGGGGTCTTTCATTGCCGCCGGGTGCCGGAACACCTGATCGAGCAAGGTTCGTTCCTGGATGCTTCCAGCGACGCTGTGAACTGGGATAAGCCCATTGTCGCTCGGGGCCGTGTCCCGGACAACGGGAAGCTGCGAGATCCGGTAGCGGCGGAGCAGGTTGATCGCCTCTTCGACCGTCTGACTAACGCTGACCGTGACCACAGCCGGCATATCCTGATCGTGCCGGGCACCGAGGAGTACCCGTGCACGGGCCGGCTGATCGAACCGGGAGAGGAATCCGTTCTCCCGCATCCAGTCATCACTGTAGAGTTTGGAGAGATATCCACGGCCGCTGTCAGGCAGCAGCACGACGATGAAATTGTCCGGGTTGTCGTCGCGCTGAGCAACGTGCAGTGCCGCCCAGACCGCCGTACCGCCGGAGCCGCCCAGTAACACGCCCTCTTCTCGAGAGAAGCGGCGTGCGGTCATGAATGAATCGCGGTCGGTCACCATGAGAAACTCATCCACCAGGGATGATTCGAAGGTTCCCGGCCAGAAATCTTCCCCGATACCTTCGACTTTGTATGGGCGCATGTCGTTCGGAGAGGTATAGATCGAGCCTTCGGGGTCCGCGCCGATTACCTTGATGTCCGGATTCTGCTCCTTGAGGAACTTGCTGACCCCGCTGATCGTGCCACCTGTTCCGACTCCGGCAACGAAATGAGTGATCCTGCCGGCGGATTGCTCCCAGAGTTCCGGTCCAGTCGTTTCATA
>JBBDTL010000194.1:0-3663 GCA_040904465.1 Thermomicrobiaceae bacterium
TCGCCTGATCAAGTGCGCCGAAGACCCGGTTTCGCTGGCGAATCAGTTGCGCCTGCAGGAACTGGTATTCATTACCCTTTGGATCCAGACTAGCGAGTTCCTTTGCGGGCGCAAAGCCTGGAAGACACCAGTTTTGGAAAGCTGTATGCATACATGTCGTGGTTGTCACGACTTCTGCCGCACCGGAAGATCCCGTCTGATATCGACATTATCGACGAAGTGCTTGAGTTGCGAGCGTTCACGGTCAAGAAGGGGGAAGAGAGCAGCGCATCGCTCCATATGGGGGAATCGAAGCCGCTGTATGCGATTTCGTCGCACTGGGCCGAGGTGATCGGCGAGGTTACGATAGATCTCTGGGAAATTGAAGACTCCTCCCCATAACAGACACAGACGCTTTCAGAATGAAAGAATAGTGCCTGTAAGCGCTGTGGCAGTAATCCAACCGCCGGTTCTGGAGAGAAGTCGGGCCGCTTTCCTTATTCTCGTAGGAAAACTATGGGGATGGAGCCCACGGGCGGACTCGAACCGCCGACCTCATTCTTACCAAGAATGTGCTCTGCCTCCTGAGCTACGTGGGCGCAACTCGTCGGAAATCATACCCGAAATCGACCCGCGAGCCAAATCAGCTCTTTGATCGCAACGGTTGCAGCGGTGACTCCGATTTGCTTGATTTAACTTCGGGTGCCGATTTGCTCATATCCTGTTGTAATGCCGCAGCGTCAGGCGATCCAGGCTTCCACGACGCGCCGCTGAATGGTTCTACAGTGAACCCGATCCGACGCAGGAAAGGGGCGACCCATCGCGCGGCGTGCGTCTTGGGATTGACCGGATGTCCCGGCGCGTGTGAGTCAGATCCCGCACTGACGACGAGCCCTCGATCAATGGCCATCGACCGGTATTTGACCGTGTCATCGTCGGAATAGGATCGATAGTGTCCTTCCAGCCCGTCTATCGCCGCAATCTGCAGCATACGGTCAAGCTGGTCAGCACTCATCAGGCCGCCGCCGTCATCTCGCCCGGGGTGCGCAACGATGCAGACGCCCCCCGCTTCCTTCGCTGCAGCCACTGTCGCATCCAGCGGAGTGTCAACTTTCAGGTCTTCACCGGCATTGATGACCAGGCGATGAGCAGTCATAAGATTTGTGGCGTGGCCATCCTTGATAATAGTTCGGAGCACATGTACGGGCAGAAGCGGTCGTCCAGCTACAATCTCATCGAGCGATTTCAACTGGTGGCCGCGATTTTCGACGAGTTCGATAGCTCGCTCCGCCGCAGCCCGGAGGTTGTTATCCTGCTCCTCGATCAACTTGCGGAATCGTTCGGAGCGCGGCAATTCCATATCGATGTTATAGACGAGGAGGTGCCACTGGCGCTTGTCCCACTCGGTCGTCACTTCTATACCGGGAACGACGGTGATCCCGCGAGGTTGTGATCGCTCGATCATCTCGTCAACTGAGCGCATCGTATCGTGGTCACAGACGGCCACGACGCGAAAATTCCGCTCGGCGAGATGATCAACCAGCTCTTGCGGTTTCCAGTCGCCATCACTTGCCAGCGTGTGCATGTGAACGTCGACCGCGTCATACGGTCTCAGGCATTCATCGGGAAATACAACCATGTCGCCGCAGGATCCTCTCGTCTAATTCGTGTCTCGTTGATAAGAGTATATCGTTGACCGCTACCACTCCAACAGCACACGGGCGTGTCGGCAGTGAGTTCTGACACATCCCCCCAGTGGTGGGAAACCGTCTACAGATTGTCGACATGGCAGAATTCATTCGCGAACCCGCATCTCCGGGAGGGTGACGAATGACAAAGCGAGACGAGCTGATCCAGTTCTGTGACGCACTGCTCATGACGGAGCAATATCGGGACATTGCGCTGAATGGTCTTCAAATCGAAGGTCGACAGGACATCCAGCGAGTGACGCTGGCGGTCAGCTGTAACCAGGCGACTATTGACGCCGCCATCGAAAACGACTCCGACGCCATTCTGGTTCATCACGGGCTGGTGCTCAATGGGCAAGTCGGACATATTGCCGGCCCGGTACGTCGACGATTGAAGGGGCTATTGGCGAACGACATCAATCTGATCGGCTATCACTTGCCGCTCGATGGCCATCCAGAAGTCGGGAACAACGTTCGGCTTGCTGCCGCGCTCAATCTCACGGTCGCAGAGCCGCTGGAAACCTACGGACCACCGCCGATTGGGTATCTCTGCACACCGGAATCGACCATTTCAACAGAAGATCTCTCCAGCCGACTGGAGAGCGTCACTGGACAACCGGTGATCACACTTGATGGCGGTAACACGGCAGTGGAGCGGATCGCGGTACTGTGTGGGTCCGGATCGCCGGGGCTTGACGAAGCGGCGTTCAGACATTGTCAGGTGTTGATTACCGGCGACGCAAAAGAGCCCACCATGGCGATGGCTCGAGAGCTCGGCGTGACAGTGCTCGTCGGCGGCCACGAGGCAACCGAGCGACTCGGCGTTCAGGCGCTGGCCGAGCGCCTCACAGCTGCGTTCGGTATCCAGCATCACTTCGTCGCTGATCCGAATCCGCTCTGATCAGTTCGGTATTCGGACCTTCAGTCTGCTAGTATCGAATGTACAGTGAACACCTGTGCCATCAAACGTTTGACCAGACTGTCGATACCGTCTGTTAAGAAGGAGCCACCCATGACAGAATTACCGGACATTTTCAAGGCGTACGACATACGCGGCGTCTATCCGAGTGAGCTCAACCCGGAGCTCGCGTACAAGATCGGCCGGGCGCTGGCGGTCTATCTCGATGCACAGGAAATCGTTGTTGGTCGGGATATGCGGTTGTCTTCGCCGTCGCTTTCCAGCGCTCTGATCGACGGGATCCTCGATCAAGGCGTCGACGTGTGCGACGTCAGTCTCATCAGCACCGACGGTCTCTACTTCGCCGTGGGCAAGTACGCCTTCGACGGCGGAGTCATGGTGACAGCCTCCCACAATCCGGGAGAATACAACGGTTTCAAGATCTGCCGGTCAGAAGCTCGCGCTCTCAGCATGGATGAAGGTATCGGCGATATCCGGGATCTGGTCAAGGCAGACAACTTCAAGGAGCCTACTGCCCGCGGGGCGATACATGAACGGGATATTCTCAGCGCATTTTCAGACCATGTCCTGTCGCTCATCGATACCGATATCGTTCGCCCGATGAAAATAGCGATCGATGCTGGCAACGGAATGGGCGGCAAGGTAGTACCGGCCGTGTTCGGCAACCTCCCGATCGAAATCGTCCCGCTCTTCTTCGAGCTCGATGGCCGCTTCCCGAACCACCTTGCCAATCCGATCGAACCGGAAAACGTCCTCGATCTTCGCAAAGCAATTGAGGAGACTCAGGCAGATTTTGGAATCGCCTTCGACGGAGACGCGGACCGGATGTTCATTCTGGATGAGCACGGCGAGTTCGTCGGCGGAGACATGATCACGGCGCTTGTCGGCAAGGCGATGCTGGATAAACACCCGGGATCGACGATTGTTTACAATCTGATTTGCTCCAGAGCGGTGCCTGAGACGATCGAGCGGGAGGGCGGAAAGAGCATCGTCTCCCGGGTGGGTCACTCATACATCAAAGCCACCATGCGGAAGCACGACGCAGTCTTCGGCGGCGAGCATTCCGGACACTTCTAT
>JBBDTL010000195.1:0-21859 GCA_040904465.1 Thermomicrobiaceae bacterium
CGGGGTGAGAGGACTCGAACCTCCGACCTCAGCGTCCCAAACGCCGCGCGCTACCTACTGCGCCACACCCCGAAGGCTCGATTTACGACTGGAATTATAGCACAGACCGGAGTTCTTGCCCCTGTCAGCTACATGCCCGATCAGCCGGCAGGTACTAGCCTGACGAACCGCCGTCGTCCTGCCTGGAGCACAACTGGCTGTTGGAGTTCGACCTTCGCTTCCGGGTCGGTAATCCGCTCGCCATCGATTCGAGCACCGCCTTGCTCGACCAGTCGCCGGGCTTCTCGATTCGACGTTGCCACACCCGCCGCGATCAACACACTCAGCATACCGGAACCGCTCTCAATCGTGACTTCCGGCATATCGTCCGGCAGCTGATGTTGACGGTAGACACTGTCGAACGCCGCCTCTGCTCGCTCGGCTTCTTCCGGCGAGTGCAGATCTTCGACAATCATCTTCGCAAGGCGAGCTTTCGAATCCCTGGGATTGACCTTGCCACTCTCAGCATCGGCCAGCATCTGGTCGATCTCCTCAAGTGGAACCGGTGTTAGCAGCCTGAAGTACTCGCCCATCGGTTCATCTGGGATTGACATAATCTTACCGTACATGTCTTCCGGCGTGTCGTTGACCGCAATGTAGTTGTCCACGCTCTTGCTCATCTTCTGGTGACCGTCGGTGCCGACGAGAATCGGGACGGTAAAGATGTTCTGTGGTTCCTGACCGCTCTCTCGCTGGATATCCCGACCGACGAGCAGGTTGAATGTTTGATCAGTGCCACCCATCTCGACATCCGAGCGGATCGCGACGGAATCGTATGCCTGCAGGAGTGGATAGAGCAACTCAGTGACGGCGATCGGGGAGCCGTTCTCATACCGGGTATGGAAATCCTCCCGGGTGAGCATCTGAGCAACGGTATATTTGCTCGTCAAACGGATCACATCTTCGAGGGTGAAGGCACCGAACCACTCACTCTGCCAGACAACTTCAGCTTGCTCGACATCGACCACCTTGGAGAGTTGGTCCAGGTACGTCTGCGCATTGAAGCGAACTTCCTCTTCGGTCATCATCTGGCGCTGAACTGATCGTCCTGACGGGTCTCCGATTCTGGCGGTCCAGTCCCCGATGATAATGACGACGACATGGCCCAGGCGCTGGAACTCCCGAAGCTTTCGGAACGCCACGTAGTGGCCCAGATGAATATCCGGTCGCGTCGGATCTACACCGAGCTTTATCCGCAGTGAGCGGTCACCTCGAAGCTTCTCTTCTAGCTCCTCGCGCACAATTACTTCTGCGACTCCGCGGTTCAGGAGCTGATCGATTGCCGCGTTTTTTTCCGCGCTGGTCAAGGTCATGCGTTTCCGCTCCGTTCTGCTCAGGTCTATCCTATTTCGAGGGAGGCACAGTTACTCCGCGGGCGGCGAACATTCGGCGTCCAGCGGCTTCGTCCTGATTCATCTGCTCAACAAGCTGGTCGGGCGAATCGAATGCCCGATCCCCGCGGATGCGATCCAGAAAATCTACCGCAATCTCCTCGCCATAGAGGTCTCCCTCAAACTCGAGAAGGAACACCTCGACGATCCGTGCGCTCTCACCAAAGGTTGGTCGCGAGCCAACATAGATGAGACAGGGCTGGCTTGGTTCCGACTCCGGCCCGGCAACCGAGACGAGCCCGGCATATATCCCGTCGGCGGGAGTAACGAGCCTGTCCGGTGGCAAGAGATTGGCAGTGGGATAGCCGAGCTCACGCCCTCGGCGGTCGCCATTTCGCACGACGCCGGCCAATCGAAACGGGCGGTTGAGTACTCGAGCTGCCGCGCCTACGTCTCCATGTTCGGCAAGAGCCCGGCGCACAAACGAGCTGCTCCACTCGAACTCGTCATCCGGGTTGATACGCTCGACGATCTCCAGCGCATATCCATAGTCGCTGGCTCGATCGTCAAGAAATTCCGGGGTTCCCTGGCGTTTGTGGCCGAACGCGAAATCCTCACCGATGACGATCGTCGAGGGCCGTACATAACTCACGACCTCAGCAAGAAAATCTTCGGCTGACTGACTCGCCAGTTCTGAGTTGAATTCCAGTACCGCGACCCGGTCAATCCCACACGCGAGCATTAGTCGGGTTCGTTCCGCAGTGGTGCATAGCCGAGGAGGCGCTTTGTCTGGGCGCAACACTTCGGCAGGGTGTGGGTCAAACGTCACCGCCAGACTGTCGACACCGGAGGAACTCGCCAGGTCAGTCACTCGACGTAGCAGGTGCTGATGGCCGCTGTGAACGCCGTCGAAGCTGCCGATCGTGACCACATGGGCCTTCGGTGGTACCTCAGATAGGGATTGCACTACGGCCTGAGCCATTGATGAGCTCCCGGACTAATTCGACGCGATGACGATTCGCGGTCGGATTCGTGTCGCCGAATCACGGCCCTCACCAGGCGAAGCGATGCCTGCGAACGCTCCGGAGGTGTCGTAGGCACGAACGATCTGCCCGACTTCACCGTGTTCGGGGCCGATAGCTACCGACCGCCCATGATACCATGCGTCTTTCCCTTGCTCATCAAGATACAAAGCAGGCGATTCATCGACACCGGAATCAGTTGCGCTGGCGATAGCGGTCCAGGATTCGGGAACGCTCACGGAGCTGAGATACTCCAGGGACAATGACTCTGACAAGTGAAATCGGCCCACATGAGTGCGGACGAGATGATGCAGGTAGGCGTCGGTTCCCAGTCGTTCTCCGATATCTCTGGCCAGTGAGCGGATATACACGCCCGGCCCGCAGCGAACATTCAGCACGAGATCCGGGTAGGAATGAAAAAGGAGCTCGATGGACTCGATCCAGACCCGGCGAATCGGGACATCGACGTCCTCGCCCCGGCGCATTCGCCGGTACAGCGGTTCGCCGCCCTGTTTGATAGCAGAGTATTTGGGCGGAACCTGATCGATTTCTCCGGTAAACTCGTCAAGCATCCCGGTGAGATCAGCAGATGACCGCCGATCCGTAAATGCGGAAGGTTCCTGTTTAGCCAGTGCGCGCCCGTCAATATCTGCGGACTCGGACTCGATCCCCAGTACCACGTGGGCAATGTATGATTTGGATCCGTGCTGGACATAATCGAGGAAGCGGGTTGCCCGTCCGACCCCGACTACTACCACTCCGGTTGCGGCAGGATCGAGCGTTCCAGCGTGGCCGATCTTCTTTGTATTGAGGATTCTGCGCAGCCTGCCCACGACGTCGTGCGACGTCCAGCCGAGTGGCTTGTCGACGTTGAGAAACCCATGTAATTCCATAGGTGACGTCTAAGTCGTGGAGTTTGTCGTAGCGGCGGAAACGTCGACTCGGGACGCGATCGTGTTCAGAAAATGATCCCGAACCGTCTCGTCGCCTTCCAGGGAACAACCGGCGGCACGGCTATGCCCTCCGCCGCCGAATAGTCCGGCCAGGTTGGACACATCAACGTCCTCGGTAAGTGATCGCATACTGACCCGCCAGCCATCAGATTTCCGATAAAGCATCGCGGCTACCAGGGCTCCTTCGGTGCCTGCCAGAAAGTTGACGATTCCTTCGGCCTCGGATTCATCGGCTCTGGAATCTTCCAGCATGGCCGGAGTGATCTCCGTCCAGATCAATTTGCCGTTCAATCTGGTGGCGGACAATGCGTGCGCCCAGAGTCTGAGCGTGGAGTAGGGGTGAATCCTGAAGAGATAGTCGACGATTTTATCGAGCTCCGCCCCAGCTCTCAGCAGTGTTGCGGAAACTTCGAGAGTACGCCCCGTGGTGCTCGGGGTCCTCAAGCCGAGGGTGTCGCCCTGGATCCCGGACATTAGCGTTGTCGCGAGCCCCGGCGAGAGAGGGATCTCAAGATCCTGATAGAGAAGCGTGAGAATTTCGCAGGTAGCGGCAGCCTCGGAATCAATCAGGTTGATCGTGCCGAAGCGGGAGTTAGTCACGTGGTGATCGATGTTGATCACTGGAACGCTGCCCAACGCCTCGTTGACTAGATCTACACCTGTTGGGCCCACTCGCGCCTCATCCGCGCAATCAAGGAGCGCGACCAGATCATAGTCGCTGACCGCGATGTCACCAACCTGGACAATGTGATCTCGTCCGGGGAGAAATTCGAGTGTTTCTGGAACCGTCCCAGCTCCCAGCGCGAGTGTGATCGTCCGGGCCGGGGTAGAAAATGCATCCTTGAATGACAGAAGCGACGCCACAGCGTCTGCGTCCGGATTGGCATGCGAAACTGCGAGAACTCGAGCGGCCCTGGCGACCGTCTCGCCAATCTGGCTACTAGCGTCCGAAAAGTACATTCCCGCTCCAGTGCGTGTCGCTATCGATCGTCGTCGCTCTTTGATACGTCTTCGGCGCTGTCATCCGAGGTGCTATCGCCCGGCTGAATCTCGTTGAGTGTCCGGGTAATCTGTTCGGCATGCTCCATCGAATGGTCGAGCCGGAACCTGATAGCAGGGATATGGCGGATACGCAGCCGCGGCGCCAGCAAACGCCGGATGAAGCCTGACGCTCCGCTCAGCGCCTGGATCGTCTCTTCCTGCTCTTCTTCGTCGCCGTAGACCGATGTGTACAGCGTCGCATATCGAAGGTCAGGACTCATTTCGACCCGGGTAATGCTGACCAGACCCAGTCGGGGGTCTTTCATCTCGGCGGCGAGTATCTCACTCACCTCGTCGCGAATGAGATCGCCGACTTGTTGCCTTCGTCTGCCAGACATCTGTCTACTCCAGGTTCGTTGCATCCCGAATGGAGATACCGGCGCCCGCAAGCTTTCACTTGCAAACGCCGCCATCGGCGTTTAATCAAATCAGGCAACCGGCCGAGGGTGCCCGGACCGCACTACAGTGTCCGAGCGAACTCCTCAACGTGGTAGAACTCGATTTGATCGCCTTCCTCAATGTCGTTGAAGTTCACGACACCGAGTCCGCACTCGTACCCAGTCTGGACCTCGCGAGCGTCGTCCTTGAATCGTTTGAGCGAGGAGACGGTGCCGTCATGGATTACCGCACCGCTGCGCAGCACCCGAACTCTGGAATTCCGAGCGGCCTTGCCATCGAGAATGTAGAGGCCCGCAACAACTTCGCGCTGCGGAAGCTTGAACACCTGGCGGACTTCGGCGTATCCGTCGGTAATTTCACGGGACTCCGGCCGCAGCAGCCCTGACATCGCCGCTCGCACTTCGTCCACAAGGTTGTAGATGATGTTGTAGTAACGAACATCGACGCGTGCGGTGTCTGCTGATCGCTTGGCGGCAGCGTCTGGACGTACTCCGAACCCGATGATCACTGCACCCGAAGCCTGGGCGAGCATGACGTCAGACTCTGTTACCGCACCGGTGTCCGCGTGGACGACCCGGATACCGACGGAATCCGACTCCTCGTTCAATTTCTGGAGCGATCCCTGGATCGCTTCCAGTGAGCCTCGAACGTCTGCCTTGATGACCAGACGTAGCTCTTCTGACGCATCTTCGTCAGTTGAGTAGTGATCGTCCAGCTTGACGACACGCGTCTCGGCAAACGCTTCAGCTCGTCGCTGTCGCTGTCGTTCTTCTGCGAGGTCACGCGCTGTCCGGTCATCTTCGACTACCTGCAGATAATCACCGGCCTGTGGTGCTATCGTCAGTCCGAGAATCTCAACCGGCGAACCTGGAAGGGCACGACGTACCCGCCGGCCGCGATCGTCGTGCATCGCCTTGATCCTGCCCCAGGTTGCTCCCACCACGACCATGTCACGTTGCTGAAGCGTTCCGGACTGGACGAGCACTGTCGCGACCGGGCCACGGTTGCGGTCAACCTCGGCTTCGACGATAACACCGACTGCGTTGAGGTCCGGATTGGCTTTGAGCTCGAGCATGTCGGCGACCAGATTGATCATCTCGAGCAGGGTCTCGATCCCGTACTCTTCTTTCGCCGAGATCTCAACCAGCGGTACCTCTCCGCCGTATTCCTCTGGAATGACGCCGGCGTCCGTCAACTGCTGCTTCACACGGTCCGGATTTGCCTGCTGTAGATCGATCTTGTTCAGCGCCACAATGATGGGGACTTGAGCGGCGTGAGCGTGATTGATCGCTTCACGAGTCTGCGGCATAACGCCGTCATCCGCGGCGACCACCAGCACGGCGATATCCGTGACCTTCGCACCTCTGGCGCGCATTGCGGTGAAGGCTTCGTGACCCGGTGTATCCAGAAAGGTGATTTTTCGACCGTTGATTTCCACCTGATACGCGCCGATGTGCTGGGTGATGCCACCGGCTTCACCTTCGGCCACTTCTGTCTTCCGGATCACGTCCAGAAGCTTGGTCTTGCCGTGGTCGACGTGACCCATGATAGTCACAACGGGCGGACGTGTAATCGCTCCAGGATCTCCCGCACCATTGCGGTTTGCCAGATCACGGTCGGCATCCTGAACGACTTCCGGGATGTGCTGCTCGACAGTGAATCCCATTTCTTCGGCCACGGCCGCAGCAGTTTCGTAGTCAATCTGCTGGTTGATACTCGCCATGACTCCGCGAGCCATCAAGGCTTTGATGACATCAACCGGTGGCATTTGCAGGGATTCAGCGAGCTCGCCAACTGATACGACTGACCCGAGGACAATTGTCTCGGCGGTCGCCGTTGCTGACGGGATCGTCGCTTGCTGCGCTTGCGGAGCCTGCGGCCTCGCTTGCTGCTGGCCGCGCCCCTTCGGTCCTGCGTTCTTTCCGCGTGCGCCCTTACCACGAGGTTTTCGTGTGTTCGAACTCATCGTTGCCTCCTTGGTGGATGGGAACGCGGCGCCCGCGGGAGCTTTACTCGTCGCGGAAGTGATGATCGGCATACTTGTGCAATTGGCTTCTCGTTTCCTGGTCGAGCGTGACCTTCAATGCGCGTTCGAGAACATTGCCAGTCACTGCCTTATCCCAGCACGAGCGACGAGTACACAGATAGGCGCCGCGTCCGTTCTGCTTACCGGTCGGATCGACTTCGACCCGCTGTTCCGGCGTCCGGACAACCCGGACAAATTGTCGTTTCGCTTCTTTCTCTCGACAGGCAACGCACGTCCGCTGCGGTACGTGTTTTGGACGTCGTTGCCCTCTCGGTCTTTTCGAATTGGCTGTTTGTTCGGCCATGTTTGCCTCAGTTACTTCCGTCAACGGTCGAAAACCGAGGGAGGCAGGGGGCTAGACCTGACTGCTCTCTTCCTCGGAAAGCGACAGCTCACGGCCGGATTCAAAATCAAACCGGGCACGGAGTTCTCGATTGTAATAGACGTAGACTTCATCATCGATGACTTCAACATCGACACTCATCGCCACGAGATCATGCCGCAGCGGGCCGAATTCTCTGTCGCGGACGCTGAATGTTCCGTCTGGTCGCACCAGCCGCGGCTGACGTCCAAAGCCCATGATATCGTCCGGGGCTTCGCCGATTGCCGACGATGGCTGGAAGAAAAACTCGCCATCCTCACCCCGCAATGATTCCGGATCCTTGATGTCAATTCGCCAGCCGGTCAGCTTGTATGCGAGACGAGCATTCTGCCCATCTTTCCCAATTGCCAGCGACATCTGGTCTACCGGAACGATTACCCGCGCGACATGCTCTTCTTCATTCAGTGTCACGCTAATCGGCTTGGCCGGGCTCAGAGCATTCGAGATGAACGTCTGCATATCTGGCGACCACTCGATCACATCGATCTTTTCGCCGTACAGCTCGTTGACAATGTTCTGAATGCGTACGCCCCGAACACCGACACATGAACCAACGGGGTCTACCTTGTCCTGTCTACCGACAACGCCGACTTTGGATCGCAAGCCAGGCTCCCGAGCGACAGCCATGATCTCCACGGCACCCGAGAAAATCTCTGGCACTTCGAGTTCGAACAGCCGCTTAATGAGCTGAGCGTGCGTGCGTGAAACGATGACCTGCGGCCCCCGTGAATCCCGGTTGACTTCCAGCAGATACACTTTCAGTCGCTGGCCCGGGCGATATCGCTCCGTCGGAACTTGTTCTCGAGCCGGCATCACAGCTTCAGCCTTACCGAGGTCGATAATGACCGCTCTCGGGTCAGCCCGCTGGACGATGCCGTTCAGCACCTCGCCGACACGGTCAATGTATTCAGTGTGGACACTGTCCCGTTCGTAGTCACGAATGCGCTGCAGTACCACCTGCTTGGCGGTCTGTGCGGCAATACGCCCGAAGTTCTTGGGCGTCTTATCCAGGCGCACCTGGTCGCCCACAACTGCTTCTGGATGAGTTGTGCGTGCATCTTCAACGCGGATGTCATTGGCGCCCAACTCTTCGGCATCCTGCTCAACAACATTCAGCGCAACATAGATGCGAATCTGCCCGGATTCGGAATCCATGTCGATCTCGACTTCTTCTTCCGAACCGGTCATCTTCTTGTAGACGGTCTGTAGTGCGTGCTCGACTGACGACACAACTGCTTCGCGGGGAATTCCTCGCTCGGCAGCGATCTGTGCAATCGCGGTGTAAAAATCACTTTTCATGGGGAGAAGCACCTCCGTATTCAATTGTCTCCCGTGCGGCAGTGACGACAGGACGTCAGGTGATGGGAGATCTGGTCTGGCAAGAGACGTCACCCGGTTTCGGGCAAAAATTAAAGTGGGCATTGCCCACTTCCTGCCGGGCAGTCTCAATTCCGCTTTCAACTATAGCAGAATCGCCCCATCGGTCACAATCCCGCCCACGTGATTCGCGGTCCGTGAAATGCGGTGGTCATGTATAATCGCCGGGAATTTCGTGGCACCCGGGCCGCGCTTCCAGCTTCTGGAAAGGCTCCAATGAATCTTCGAATGTGGCTCCGGCCAGGAATGGCGATCAAGCGGTGGATTATCGCGTTGCTTATAGGCCTGGTACTCACCAGCCTCGCGATTGCCATGGCTCTCGCCTGGATTTACCGGAATTACGAATTTCCCGCCAGCCTGACGGATTTCGTTCAGACGATCACCCTTCAGTTCATACCCCATCCGTATCGCGAGCTCATAATGGTTGCTATTGGGCTGGTTTTTGTGGTGGGTGGCTTCTATCAGCTCAGCCGCTCACTGTTGGCGCCATTCTGGGAGTCCGGCCACGAGGGTGATCAACCGCTGGCAGAGATTATCCAGGCTCATCGGTTTGGACCCAGACAGCCGGAGCTGCGGGTTGTCGCGATCGGTGGCGGAACAGGGTTGTCAACTCTGCTACGAGGATTGAAAGTACACGACATTGATATTACAGCGGTTGTGACCGTTGGCGATGATGGCGGAAGTTCAGGGCGCTTGCGAACCGAATTCAACATGCCGCCACCTGGGGACATCCGGAACTGTATCGTCGCTCTGGCCGATTCCGAGACGCTGATGAGCGATCTTTTTCAATACAGATTCGAGCAGGAGGGGTCAGAGCTTTACGGCCATAGCTTTGGTAATCTGTTTATTACTGCGCTTACACAGGTGTCCGGCAGCTTCGAACAGGCGGTTGCGGAAAGCTCCAGGGTCCTGGCGGTCCGGGGTAAGGTGATGCCGTCGTCGCTGGAGAACATCACGGTATGCGCAGAAATGGCTGACGAGCGACATATCAGAGGTGAATCAGCGATTGTCGAAGAAAGCCAATCTATCTCACGCGTCTATCTCGACCCGGCAAATCCGACGCCGTACGATCCGGCGCTGCTCTCGATCCTTTCGGCTGATCTGATTATTCTCGGACCGGGGAGCCTGTACACGTCCGTGCTCCCAAATCTCCTGGTTGATCGGTTGCCGGAGGCGATACGGGCTTCCCGCGCTGCGAAAGTGTACGTCTGCAACGTCGCAACCCAGCGGGGCGAGACGGATGGTTTCGAGGCGGTAGACCATGTGCTTGCGCTTGAAGAGCACGTTGGCCGGGGCGTGGTTGATCACGTATTGGTGAACAGTAACCTCGAGCCGGCGAAGTCCCTGATAAAGCCGGAATGGTCTGTTCGTGAAGTTGGCCTCGGAGGACTAGATAAGCTTGACGGATCGGTCCGGGTGGTGCTTGAAGATGTTGTCAACCCGGACTTCCCGCTTCGACATGATCCAGCAAAACTCTCGCGGGCGTTGATTCAACTGGCGCGAGAACATCGCCTGACGAATTACCAGTCAGATGCAGGTTATGCAGACCGTTCCGGGCAGCGGGGGCGGAATGAGAATCAGCCGTTTACCGAACGCAATGGACGGGGACACCCGGCAGGGTTTCGCGGTCCGACAACGAAGGAGGTTCGCCAATGACGACTCGAATCGGAATCAATGGATTTGGTCGCATCGGACGCCAGCTACTGAAAGCGCTCATGTACGAATACGAGGGCGAAATCCAGGTCGTTGCGGTCAACGACCTGAGTAGTCCACATTCTCTGGCGCATCTGCTGAAGTATGACTCCACCTACGGTGGTTTTGATGCAGATGTAACCTCGACTGACGATGCGATCGTCATTGATGGAACCGAAATCAAGGTCTTCTCAGAGCGCGATCCTGCTTCGTTGCCGTGGGGCGAAAATGACGTACAGATTGTCATCGAGTCCACGGGGCTTTTTACCGACGCCGAGAAAGCACGCGGCCACATCGACGCTGGAGCCAAGAAGGTGATTATCAGTGCTCCCGGTAAGAACGAGGACTTTACCGTCGTCCTGGGTGTGAACGAGGATCAGTATGATCCGGCCAAACATCACATAATTTCTAACGCTTCCTGCACGACCAACTGCCTGGCACCAGTCGCCAAAGTTGTCAACGATACCTACGGGATCCGACGCGGGTTCATGACCACCGTCCACTCCTACACAAACGACCAGGTGATTCTTGATGCCCAGCACTCCGATCTCCGGAGGGCACGGGCTGGCGCCTTGAATATCATTCCCACGTCGACCGGCGCGGCCAGAGCAGTCGCACTCGTGATACCGGAACTCAAAGGGAAATTCGACGGGTTCGCACTTCGGGTACCGACGCCGACGGTATCGATCGTTGATTTCGTTGCCGAGGTGGAAAAGGGCACCTCCGTTGA
Organism: Thermomicrobiaceae bacterium; assembly: GCA_040904465.1. Classification (GTDB taxonomy): domain Bacteria; phylum Chloroflexota; class Chloroflexia; order Thermomicrobiales; family Thermomicrobiaceae; genus SLMJ01. The sequence continues at coordinate 10,993 of JBBDTL010000195.1, forward strand.
CGACCTCAACAACACATTTAAGGAGGCAGCCGACGGCGACCTCGCTGGGATCCTTGACTACACGGAAGAGCCGCTGGTGTCGAGCGACTTCCGGATGGATCCACATTCTGCGATCGTCGATGGACTGTCGACCATGGTACTTGAAGACAATCTAGTGAAAGTTATCGCCTGGTATGACAACGAGTGGGGCTATTCCTGCCGGGTTGCTGACCTCACCGCGATGGTCGCTGCCGCTGAGACAGTGTCCTCGTAGGACAGCGCTGGCACATCGCTGACTGAGCGGTCGGCAATCTATTTGCTCCGGACGCGAGCGCCACTCAGTGGCGCTCGCAATATATCCATCTTTTGATAGCAGGAGAGCCTGACATTCGTCGCGAAAGTGAGCAGGAAAGCATCATGCGTGTTCGCAGTCTTGATAGTCTGGAACTCAAAGGCAAACGTGCACTCGTTCGAGTTGACTTCAATGTTCCACTCAACAATGGACGAATCGGAGATGATACGAGAATCCGATCGACGATTCCGACCATCACTCGTCTTCTGGAACGAGGTGCGTCCGTCGTCCTGATGTCTCACCTGGGCCGCCCGAAAGGCCAGGTCCGGGAAGAACTGAGACTCCGACCGGTAGCGGCTCACCTGGGGAAACTGCTGGGCATGCAGGTGGCGTACTCGCAAGATGTGACAGGTGACGCAGCGAAGCGTATGACTTCCGAACTGAAATCTGGCGAGGTTGGATTGATCGAGAATCTCCGATTCGATCCTCGCGAAGAGGAAAACGATGACTCCTTTGCTGGGGAGATTGCCGCCCTCGGCGACTGCTTCGTGTCCGACGCATTCGGCGCAGCTCACCGGGCGCATGCGTCAACGGTCGGCGTGGCATCGCACCTGCCGTCGGCGGCGGGACTGCTGATGGAAAAGGAGATCGAGGCGCTGTCCTGGGTGCTGCACGAGGCCGATCAGCCGATGGTTGTTATCCTGGGCGGAGCCAAAGTCTCTGACAAAATCGGCGTCATCGAGAACCTGATGGAACGTGCACAGCGCTTGATCATTGGCGGAGGCATGGCCAACACATTTCTGAAGGCATCCGGGTACGATGTCGGAGCCTCGATGGTCGAAGATGACAACGTGGAGACCGCACGTGAACTGATGGAACGTGCGGCCTCTCGCGGTGTCGACATCCGGATTCCTAAAGACGCCGTCGTCGCAACGTCTATCGATGCGAACGCGAATGCGAGAATCATAGGCCTCGATGATTTTGAGGATCAGGATATGATGCTCGACATCGGCCCAGAAACAATTGCGTATTTCAAAGAGGCTCTTGGTGACGCCAGGACGATTGTCTGGAACGGACCTATGGGAGTGTTCGAGCACGAGCAATTCGCATCCGGCACGAAGGCGATTGCAGACGTCGTGGCCAGGTCTGATGCGTACACGCTGATAGGCGGTGGCGATTCAGTGGCGGCAGTCGAAGCGATGGGGCTTGCCGGCAGTATCTCGCACATCTCCACTGGTGGTGGAGCATCGCTCGAGTTTCTCGAGGGGCAGGAGCTTCCAGGGGTCGCCGTCTTGATCGACACAGTTGAAAGCGAGCAGTAGCCAGCATGAGGACTTTGATCGTCGCCGGAAACTGGAAGATGAACACCTCGCTCGATGAGGCCACCAGGCTCGCCAGCGATGTGCGAAGCAAGATCAGCGCAGTCGACAACGTCGAGCGAATACTGATCCCTCCGTTTCCCTGGATTATCCCTGTCGGGGAAGTCATCGCCGGAAGCGGAATCACCGTTGGGGCGCAGAATTGCTACAGCGAGCCTTCAGGTGCGTTTACTGGAGAAGTTGCGGCTGAAATGCTGTCACCCCACTGCTCGCATGTCGTGGTCGGTCACAGCGAGCGCCGGCATGTCTTTGGCGAGACTGACGAAGAGGTTGCCGGCAAAGTCAAAGCGGTACTTCGAAGCGGAGCCGGAGTTATCCTCTGCGTCGGCGAAACACTGGCCGAGCGCGATTCAGGGTCAGCTCAAGATGTCGTACGGGTGCAGCTATCGCGCGGGCTCGAGGGCGCAACCGACGACGAAATGGATCGTGTCGTCGTTGCCTATGAGCCTGTATGGGCAATCGGAACGGGGAAAGCGGCCTCGGTCGATGACGCGCAGGAGATGGCACATTTTGTCCGTTTGACGATCGCTGAACGTTTTGGCCAGACGATCGCGAACGGGCTGAGAATTCAGTACGGCGGGAGTGTCAAGTCTGAGAACGCTCACTCGTTCATGTTATGCCCGGATGTCGACGGCGCGCTTGTAGGCGGAGCGAGCCTTGATTCGGACGAATTTGCGGCGATCGTCAACGCCGCCGCGGGTGAGTCGAATTGAAGAGCCCGCGAGTCAGGTGTTATAGTCACGTCTGAATTTTGAATACCCTTCGGAGGATCACTGCATGGAAGTCGCGATTTACTTGGCAATGATGCTTGTCTCGGTCGTTCTGATCGCGTCAGTCTTGTTGCAGTCCAAAGGTGGCGGTCTGGGGAGCGCCTTTGGCGGGGATAACACCTCAGTACAACGAACTCGCCGCGGATTCGAGAAACTGTTGTTTCAATTTACCATTGCGGTTTCGTTCGTGTACTTTTCGCTTGCGCTACTGGCAAGTTTCGTTCTCTAATTCGCCGCACAGGCTGGCATCGTGACCTATTCACGACCAACACAGTCCAGGGGTTCTCCCCGCCGCCGCGCTGCCACGGGCTCCGCGCTGGCCGCGGGGATACTTGTTGTCGCGATAGTCGTAGCCGTTGTTTTCTGGTCGGAACTCTCTGCGTTTGAGGATGAGCTCGGTGAGAGCGAAGATGATGATCAACGTGACGTCGCAGTAGAGTCGGTCGTCGACCAGCCAACGCCCACCATGGCTGCCGAAGCCGACTCAATTCAATCCTATGTTGAGGGTGACGTGGGATTTCCGCAGACGTTGAACCCACTGCTCGCTCGAAGCCCGAGCGAAAAATCGGTGGCATCTTTGCTTTACCGGAGTCTGCTGTTTACCGATGAACAAGGCGATCCGGCTCCTGACCTCGCTACCGATTGGGCTGTGTCTCCGGATGGTCGAACGTATTCTATTGAGCTGGCCCCGGAAGCGCGATGGCATGATGGCGAGCCCGTTACTGTGGAAGATGTTCTCTTTACGATCTCGCTTGTAAGAGATGCCGATTTCCCGGGAGACGCTCACCTCTCCCGTTTCTGGCGAGCGATTACGGCTACACGCACCGGGGAGGATACGATCGACTTCCGCTTGATCGAACCGTTCGCTGGATTTGCACACTATTTGCGCCTTCCAATCCTTCCAAGGCATCATTTCGGAGGCATTCTTCCGGCCGACCTGGAGGACGTCGAGCTTGATGATTCACTCGTTGGCTCCGGCCCGTATCGGTTGACCGAGGTCAATCGAGCGGATAGCGAGCTCCACCTTGAAGCAGTCGAATCGGCCAGCCAGACAGGGCTCCAGGAAGTCGTTTTGCGCTACTACCAGTCACGAGATGAATCGCTTGAAGCGTTCCGGTCGGGCGAACTCGACGGAGTATCGTTCGTGCCGCTGGCTACGCTGAACTCGGAGGAATCACTGCCAGAAGGAGCCCAGGTGCTCGACCCGGAGCTGGCGAGCTACACTGCGCTCTTTTTCAACGTTCGTCATCCGTACTTCAGAAACGCAGATACCCGGATAGCTATTGAACACGCGATCGATCGGGACGCGATCGTAAAAACAGTACTGGGCGGCCGCGGAATCACCGGCACCAGTCCGATACCACGGATGTCATCAGCCCACGAGCCCGGCGAACATGCACCATTTGATCCGGAGCGGGCCAGGGCGCTACTCGAACAGGATGACTGGGTACTTGAAGGCGATGATGAAGTGAGGCAGCGAGATGGTGAGTACTTCCTCATTCCATTGATAGTCAACAGCGGTGATCCACAACGCATGGCTGCTGCGAATATGATCCGCGACCAGCTTCAAAATGTCGGAATTTCGGTGGACGTTCAGGCCATTGCGACCGCTGATGTGCAACAGGCACTGAACGCGCGACAATTCACCGCGGTTATCTTTGGCTGGCAGTCTGAGTTTGGGAATCTCAATGCCTACCAGATGTGGCATTCGACAGAGGGCGAGGATGGCTCGAACTTTACCGGCTTCGTGGACTCCGAAGCCGACGAGTTCTTGCTCGACGCCCGGAAGGCCGCGGAGATTGAGGAGCGGAATCAGCATTTTGCCGGGTTTCAGCGGATCTTTGCTGAGCAGGTTCCCGCGGTGGTATTATTTTACCCACGTTACCACTACGCAGTCTCTGAGAGCGTCGAGGGTGCGGTAGCGGCGCCGCTGGTGAATCCAGCGGACCGCTTGCGGCAATTGCCCGAGTGGAGCATTGACTAGTCTCTGGCCTGGATCAACCATTCTGGAGCCTTCGAGGCGACTGCATAGGCAGAATTCGTTAGAGTCACGTTGGTCGCCATATCCGGTTAGGAAACAGGGAACCGGATGGGTTATAATCCTTAGCCAGGAACGGTCGCGCTGGCGGGTTATTGAATGAGAGGATCCGGAATATGCCACTTGGCCCATGGGAGTTGGCCATTATCCTTGTGATCGTCATCATTATTTTCGGCGCGGGCAAGCTGCCGGAAATCGGTGGTGCGCTTGGACGAGGTATCCGCGAATTCAAGGATTCGGCGCGGGACGAAGACGAGGATGAACAGGCGCAAGAGCAGCAGCAGCCGCAGTATGGCCAGCAGCAGTACGGTCAGCAGCAGTATGCGCAGCAGCCGCAGGCTCCGACACCGCCGCAAGAGCAGCAGCCACAGTACCACACTGATCCGAACGCTGCACCTCAGCAGGGTCAGTCGTCCGACCAGCAGAGCGGTAGCGGCGAACCAGTTCGGCGAGACGCCTAACACACGGTAGCTCGTCTTGAACTAACTGCGTTACCCAGCGACAAAGAAAGCCCCGGAGCCAGCTACTGGCTCCGGGGCCGTTTTGTGTCTCTCTCTATCGGGAGTGGCCCACAGCTCGCTAAGTTGATCGATTGTCCTCCCGGAAGAACCCGACGATGCTATCTGCCGTCGGTGATGAACTGGCTTCGTCCAACACCTCGATGAAGTTGATCCTCGACCAGGGATAGATGAGCGTTTCTACGCCATTCGCCAGGGTCGTCAGCTGCTTCCCATCACGCCGCCTGGGATTCCTGACAACGATACAGTTGTCCTGCGGGTTGGGAAGGTCGTCGAGCTCTGCGAGAACCGATTCCTCGTTCAAAACATGGATTATGACCCGAAGTGCCAATTCGCCTCCCGTTCGTTGCCTGAGCCACTCACTTGTGCCAGAAGGTTAGATTCTCAGTCCATAGATTCGTTTGTCGAGGCTCCCGACGACAACCACGCCATCGCCGATTGCCGGGGTCGATGTGATTGCTCCACCTATGCGATGACGCCATACCGTTTCACCATCGCGAAGGTTGATGCAGTGGACATAACCGTCAATCGTTCCGACATAGCCGTACCCGCCGTAGATCGAGATCGTTGACGTGATTTGATTCGCAATCTGGCTGCGCCAGATCTCTGATCCATCTTCGGTGTGAACGGCGTAGATGGCGCCGTCCGTCGATCCGATATAGGCCGTGCTTCCCAGGACCCGTGGACTGGACAGCACCGGTCGTTGTGTCTCGACCCGCCACACAATGCTTCCTGACTCGAAAGATAGTCCATAGATTGAGCCGTTCGCGTTGCCAACAATGACGACCCCGGAATCAACGGCTGGTGATGACAGAACGCGATCGCCGAGTTGAGTCCGCCATACTACCCGGCCGTCACTGGTCATAATTCGGTAAACAGCACCGTCATCTGAGCCGATCACCAGACTGTCCTGATAGATCGAGGGGGATGACCTGACAGGCCCCCAGGTGCGTTGTCGCCACTGCAATTGTCCCGTCGACCCGTCAAGCCGGTAGCAATAGCCATCATCGGCACCGAACATAACCGCATTGTCGTAGACTGCCGCGGACGATCGGATCGGCATGGCCGCGCGAAATGACCATTCCATCCGACCATTTGCCATCCGAAGCCGATAGAGACTCTGATCCTCCGACCCAATCACGATGCCGTCATCCAGGGCAACAGGACGGGCGGCGATTCCACGTTGACAGCGAAACCTCCAGGCGATCGCGCCGTCTTCATGTCCGATGGCATACACGACACCATCGTAGGATCCGATGTACGCTCGTCGATTGTGGATTAATGCGCTGGCCCGTACTTCATCGCCTGTCTGAATACTCCATAGGACTCGATCACGGACCGGGAGCGTCCCGTCGGGGAGCGGAATCTCAATCGGTCTCGACTCGACAGGAGAGTTGTCGTGAAATACAACCGTGCCCGATACGTTGGTCTTGCCAATCGCCTGAAATCGGTTCGAATCGCTGGGTTCGTCACCGTGTTGCCCGTTGTCATCTTCCCGAAGTGAGCGGAGCGAGTCAGCCATCGCGTGCGCCGAGGGAAACCGATCCGCGGCGGAATATGCGAGCGCCCGGTTTAGAATTTCCTCCAACCCACGGGAGATTGACGGGTTGCTCTGACGGGCAGGACGCTGCTCAAAGGTGAACGGAGTTTCAGAACGAGGGTCAATCCCGGTGGCCAGATGATGCAGCGTTGCCCCAAGCGCGTAAAGATCTCCCCGGGGCTCAGCGATTCCACGATACTGCTCAGGAGGAGCGTACCCTTCCGTCCCGATCATCGTGCCCTTCTGCAGCGGTTGAAACGTACGGGCAATGCCGAAATCGATCAATGAGAGTTTGCCGTCCGAACGCAACATAACGTTCGAAGGCTTGAGATCCCGGAACACGATTGGCTCAGGCTGCTGATCGTGCAAATAGGCGAGAACTTCGAGGATCTGAAGCGACCAGTCGATCAACGTGTCTTCCGGTGGTGGTTGAGTGCTCGCATCGATGACCGCCTCAAGGTTCTCGCCTTCGATGAATTCAAGTACCAGATAGACGAGGCCGCCATCAGCAAAGAAGTCGAAGATCTTCGGGATCGACTGGTGACTGAGCGTCGCGAGCATTGCGGCTTCCTGCTCGAAATTGGCGATACGGAGTACTCGGGTATGGTCGTCAGGTGCGGCGACGTGCATCTCTTTTACTGCACAGAGTCGCTCGACGTGCCGAAATCTTAGATCCCGAGCCGTGTAGACCGTGCTCATGCCACCGCGCCCACAGATCCGGAGAACCTCATAGCGATTTTCGAGTATTGTCCCCTGAGTCAGGAGTGTTGTTGCAGGGCGGCGTGTTGGTTCCATTGTTCCGGGAACTCGCTTCGCATCCGCTTGCGTTACTGGCCGAACGGGTTGTGCTGGTAGGAGTCTTCCCTCCTGGCGGTTCACTCCAGAAAGTATACGAGACAGAATCGCCCGACTCGCCGCGAACGTATCCCCCAAAAGTTTCGGAATTGATCGGTGCCGACATGTATAATCGCATGCGCACGACGGCCATGCGGCGAGCACCGCAATCGGCTAGTGGAGGATACGTGGAGCAACCCAGACATCCCGAGCGTCCGCACGATTCACACGAAGAATCCGAATCAAGATGGAGCCCTGAACCCGACCTGGAATCTCAGCAGGAACCCGGGGAAGCCGACGAGAGCAAACGTGATCATCGAGCAACTGCGTGGGAGATCATTGAGACTATCCTGCTTGCGTTGCTTATCTTCCTGATGGTGCGAGGCGTTGTCCTCAACTTCCGCGTTGACGGCAATAGCATGGAGCCAACACTCTCTCACTCCGAAATGCTCATCATCAACCGACGAGCCTATACGAGTTTCGATTTGAACGGATTCCTTGATGCTCTTCCAGGGGTTGACAGGGAATCGGAAGATCGAAGGTATGTCTTTAACCCACCGACGCGCGGTGATATTGTGGTGTTCCGTCCTCCTGGAGCGAGCTCGGACCCCTACATTAAACGGATAATAGGTCTACCTGGTGAAACGGTCGAGATCCGCAACGGCTCAGTCTATATTGATGGGACCGAGCTGCAGGAAACGTATGTAAGCTCTGCCACCTCGTGGCGTGGCGGTGGCGACCAGGCCTCGGTGACAGTACCTGAGAACGAGTACTTCATGATGGGCGACAATCGGGAGAACTCGAGTGATTCACGCTCGTTTGGAACGGTCCCGAAAGTGAACATTATCGGAAAGTCGTGGATAGCGTACTGGCCTCCAGGTGAGATCGGGGTCTTCCATCAGCCAACCTACGCTGTCGATTGAGGCACCGGGCGCTCTGTGGCGTGCTCATGGCCTGGATAGTAGAATCGGACTGAGGTCTCACGCTCGATACGGCGCGTGCTCGTGTTTGAAAATTCGGGAACTACAGGTTCTCGAACGGCGCGCGAGGAAGGTTCGCCGGATGATTGAGACAGTTGTCGATAGTATCCGCGTAAGTCTTGTAACTCAGCATCGAGTAGTTATCCTCAAAGAGGTTGACGGTGATCGGCACCTGCCGATCTGGATCGGCCCGTTTGAGGCAGAAGCCATTGCCATGGAACTTCAGGGGGTGACTGCTGCCAGACCCCTGCCCTACGATCTGATCAAGAGCATGATCAGTGATATGGGGGGCACAGTCCAGGAAATCCTTGTGACTGATCTGGCTCAGGATGTATTCTATGCACGAATCGTTATCGACCAGGATGGTCGCCGTGTCGAAGTCGATAGCCGTCCGAGCGATGCAATCGCTCTTGCGGTCCGCAGTGACGTATCCGTCTTCGTCGATGAATCAGTAATGGATCGTGCAGGCGTCGTGCTCGATGCAGATTCCGAGAATGAAGGCGAGGAGTCGTCTGATCTCGGTGAGTCGTCCAAGGGCGACGAATCGACTCGAGAAGAGGATCTGACAGTCTTCCGGGATTTCATCAACTCACTGGACCTGGATGACTTTGACAGAAAGCGAGAGAATTAGCTCACAGTTTCGAGCGCAGTAATGGAACACGATCAGTCTTCGGAAGTTAGACGAATTGTGCTGTCGGTCGTTGAAGATTGCATTCAGTGTCAGCAGCGCTTCTCACTCGATGATATGCGCATCGTCGGTCGAAACGGTAGTTTGTGGGTCCTTGCGGTCCGGTGCCCGGAATGCGCGAGTCAATCGTTCGTGGCCGCGGTAGTTGGCGAGCACGATGACGGAACCACCGTCGAAGCTGCTGCCATCGATCTGATCGATGAAGACTCGTACCACTCCGAGCAAGCGCACGGCGAACCCGTCGATCCGGTCGAGGTGGATGATGTGCTGGACATGCACGAGTTCCTGGATGAATTCGATGGCAACTTTCTCCGACTCTTCAGTAGACGTTCCTGATCGGGAAGCCATCGGTTCAAGCGAACCAATGCTCGATTCAGCCCACCGTCACAGCGGGTAAGACGCTTGAATTTGTCAACTACATCTGAAAACCCTGTTCTCACACCGACGTGAAAGGGTATGTGAATTGTCCAACGCATGCTGCTCCGACACTGACCAGCTACAGGCCATCCGTGATGAGGCGATTTCCTACATCGATTCGCTCTATCGCACTGCCCTCAGAATGACAGGTAACTCGGCCGACGCTGAAGATCTCGTGCAGGAAACCTATCTCCGAGCGTTCCGATCTATCAATCAATTCAAACCTGGAACAAATCTCCGGGCGTGGCTGTTTAAGATTCAGACGAACTCGTTCATCAACGAGTACCGCAAGCGAGTTCGCCGACCAAGAAACACGTCACTTGATGACGTTGAAGAGTATTATCTCTACAGTCACCTGGTCGAAAGCGGCGTTCAACCATCGCCTTCGGTAACGGAGGATGAGATTCTCGCGCAGATTGACGACGCGGATGTATTCCGGGCGCTCGATGATTTGCAGGACAATTATCGGCAGGTCGTATTGCTTGCGGATGTTGAAGGATTCGCCTATCGGGAGATAGCTGAAATCCTGGATATCCCGGTAGGGACGGTCATGTCGAGACTGCATCGGGCCCGGAAACGACTCAAGGAGCAGTTGCTGTTGACCCGGGAGCAGAACGAAGCACAATTCGAGGGGCAGAATGATGCGCAGGTGTGAACATATTGCTGCAATGCTGTATCAATACATTGATCGTGAGCTGTCGGGGGATGAGTACCGGCACGTACAGCAGCATCTGGACCGATGTCCGCCGTGCAAAAAGCTCTTCCGGCTTGAAGAGAATGTGCTCACGCTCGTCGGTGAGCGCTGCCGCAAGGTTTGTGCACCCACTAATCTGGTTGACCGCGTTCGCCGCTTGTCCGCTGACTGAACTCAATCGCTCGTCTTCGCCGTATCTTCTCACGCCGGCGCTCTAGGGCGTCTTCCCTCATACGCACAAGTTCATGCTGAATCGATGGACAGCGGTGATTGTGCTGGTCGATCGAGAGATTTAACTGCCGGACGTGCTTGAGATAAAGTTCTCCGAGCCGTCGCAGTCTCGCATCTGTCGCCCAGAGCCGGTTTGGCAGGTTCTCCAGTCGTTCGAACGCTTCTTCCCGAAATCGTTTCGTGGTCTCTCGCTGTCGCGAGATATCTTTTCGGAGACTGAGCCACTCAGGGAGTTCGTCGTTCTGCTCCAGAATATGGTTGGCGAGCCAGAGCTCGCCGGAAAGCTCGTCGTCCGATTTCTTGAGTGGTTGGCCTTCGTTCCGGAGCCGGTCGAATTGACCCTTCTGGATCGCATCCCTGATCTGATTTTCCGCAAGAATATCCCAGAATCCCACTTGACCGGGTCCTCTCGACGCGTGGGAGCATGCCCGCTCGCATCCGGTTGACGCAACTCTATTTTGCACGATTTCTCCCCGTTTGCCCGCCCATTTTGCCGCTGATATACTG
>JBBDTL010000196.1:0-3630 GCA_040904465.1 Thermomicrobiaceae bacterium
GGCCTACCGCGTCAACGATCACTGCCGCAGGAAGCTCTCCTCCGGTCAGTACGTAGTCACCAATCGAGACTTCCCGGGCGCCGAGGAGCTCGACTACGCGCTGATCGATGCCTTCGTAGTGACCGCAAACGAGGCCAATACGCGCTCGCGTGGCCAACTCGATTGCGAGTTCCTGCGTGAATCGCTCTCCTGCCGCGGATAGCAGGATGACTTCAGAATTGTCACCGTCGGAGCGAACCGGCATCGTCGCTTCGACTGCCTCGACGACGGGCGGCGCCATCATGACCATGCCGGCGCCGCCACCGTATGGATAGTCGTCCACGGAACGGTGCCGATCAGTCGTCCAGTCACGAATGTCGTGGATGTCGATCTCTAATAGGTTCTGTTCCCTGGCGCGTTTCAGGATACTCTCGGTGAGAAATCCATCGAACATCGACGGGAAGATCGTGAATATATCGAATCTCACGGGAGGGTTACGCTCCGGATCAATCGATTGGTCAACTGCCAAGAAGTCTATCCAAATGCGGGCCAGCGTCACCAAGCGATCGAATGATCGCCTCCGGTGCTGGATCCAGATCTTGATCGATGTCCTCGCTCAGCAAAATCGTCTTCATGCCGACGCTCGATGCGCTCGTCACATCGAATCGGTGTGAGTCTCCAATGTGGACTGCCGATTCCGGTTGCTGCTGGAAGAGTTCGAGCGTATGGGTATAAATGGCGGGATTCGACTTATAGATCCCGCAGGCGGCCGATGTGACGACATGGTGGAACGCGTCACGCATATTGAATCGTTCCAGACACCACTGGAGAAAGGGATGGTAGGCGGCGCTCGAAACGACCGCCAGCGGTACACCGTCATCGTAAAGTTGACCGACGAGCTCGGTCGCGCCGGGAAGAGGATTCGCATACACGACTGTCTCGAACATGATCTGACGCACCAGTTCTTCGATCGACTGAGGAGCAAGATCGAGTTCAAGATTCTGAAACACCCGTTGAACCGATGTCACTGCGTCGCACTCTATACCCGAACTCATCGCTTCCTGTCGTATTTCCCGGTACTGCTGGAGCGCTGTGTCTTTCAGCACGCGGATTGTGGAGGCGGATAGTCCCGCTCCGGGGTGTTGCATCACCGCGACTGGAAGTGTCTCGACTTCCAGTCGAAACCAGGCATCACACTGAAACAGCGTGTTGTGAAAATCGAGCGTTACAAGGTACAATTTCCGGCCAATTCTATAAAGGGTGGTCGATCAGGGCCTAGGGCAGTCAAGCCAATGGCGCACCGAGGATAGCATGGCGAGCAGAGGTGGCACGCTAATCGCTGGCGTTGACCTCGTGCATGACCGGTTGAGCGGCCGGTTCGCTCAGCTCGTTGATCACCTGGAGAAACGCATCTACTGCTCGTGGTTCAAATTGCATTCCGGAATTCCGTCTTATTTCGTCTACTGCGACCTGGTGGGGGAGTGCTGAGCGATACGGCCGGTCGGTTGTCATCGCGTCGTAGGTGTCCGCCACTGCGATGAGCCTTGAACCGACTGGAATTTCTTCCCCTGCAATGCCGCTGGGATACCCCTTGCCGTCCCACCGCTCATGGTGGTGCCTGATGATGTGCGATACATCACGAAAGATCGAAATGTGAGCCATAATCTCTGCGCCGTCCGCGGAATGACGTTTCATTTCTTCAAACTCATGAGGCTCAAGCTTCCCGGGTTTGAGAAGTGTAGCATCGGTGGTCGTCACTTTACCGAGATCATGGATTCTCGCTGCGGTGATGATTTTCTCGTAGTCATCGAATGACACGTCAGAGTAGCTGTGGAGCATGCGGTCAACAAGGTCGCTGACACGCTGGGAATGCTCGGCGGTGTAGGGATCACGACGATCAAGCATATCTGCCAGAACGCCTAGCGTCGCTCGGGTTTCCTCATGAACTTGCTTATAGTTTCGAAACGCCAGGTACGGTCCAAGCAGGGGAATCACGACAATAACCATCGCGAACACGCTTTCGCGATAGAGCACAGGAATCATGATCCCCATGGTTGGCAGTGATATGTGCTCAAACAGCGCCCAGCGCAGATTGGCGCGCCAGAGTTCGAGCGGTGAGTGGCCGACAACCTGTGCCAGAACCAGCGCGATCATTCCAGAATCGACAAGAGTATAGGCTGACGCGGCGACAATCGTTGCGAGGAGATTTTCAATGCTTCCAATAGGTGAAAGGTTCGCATCGGCAAGCCAGTAGTACACGTAGCCGCCGGTGAACGTAGCAAACATTGCTGTGGTCGTGTTGACCACGGTCTTGATCAGTTCTCGCCGTTGCATTATTTCGACCGCCAGGACCCCGGCGAACGCGACCGCCGCACCGAGCAATGGACCGAGCGTTATTGCTGCCGCGAAGCACAGAGCCGCTGATACCGAAACCGTGACGCGAACAGATGCCAGCGGAGCGTCAATCTCGAAGTAGTCTGAAAATACGATCAGCGAGGCCAGAATGAGGGCGAGGAAAACAAGTTCAGGATGAATCTCTGGAACCAGTGAACCCGGTCCCAACAACGCCATAGCGCCCGCGCTAACGGACACCAGGAGAACAACTGTTGCGACAACTCTTGGGCTGTGTTCCACGTTCCTCGCCTCGTTCCGGGTGGACAGCATTGGCCCGATCGCCATCGAAGATTCAGCGTCGCCAGCACAGTGGGGTTCTCTACGCCCAGGCGAGATGCTGCTACCCGCGTTCGTTCAACGTTACTCTACCACTACCGGAAAAAAATACACTGGGACCAAGGCCTTAGTTTCAGTCCCCGAACTCGATACCAGGGTCCTATGCTCCTATCGGTACTCCTGCGAGTGCAGTACCGACGCTCTCTAGTACTGAAGTATGAAGGTGTACAGGCGGAGAGTTGAAAAACGAAAACACGGCCCTTGGACAAGCGGGCCGTGTTTGGTGACAGTGTGTCAGCAGTGGTGCTCGAAGCCAATCGGTCCGAGCTGGTTTGCCGTTTCGCCGATCAAGACGTCCGGCAAGGTCCCGCTATGCTTGCGGGTGAAAACCAAGGTTCAGACCTGGTTTATCGCCACTTGAATGTCTTCCACTTCATTTGAGAATCTCCCTGTCTATGTCTATCGAGATTTGCCTGTTAATATAGAGAAACGAGAGCGAGTTACCGCTCTAGCGCCACTTGAAGGTCTTCCACTTCATGGTCGCGACTCCTGCCTGTCGATGAGCATTTCACGTCGACCCGATTGAGGCCCTGATACAGTGCGGTGTCTTATCGCCACTTGAAGGTCTTCCACTTCATGATTGCGCCCTCCCTCCCCGAATAGTGCTGGAATTGACCGGTTGTCAGTCGACTATAAATTTGTGGCGCCTATCGTCATTCGTGTGACCCTAGCGGAGTGTTCGTACTTGGTACATGATAGTACTTTCGGTACCTTCGTGTCAAGATAAATTGGCTATGATCTCGGTACGCGAGTCATGGCAATGGCAGTTACTCAGTACCGCTGATCGGTACCCGGGAACTGATCCCGCTAAGTTTCGTGAGTCTGAAGGTCATCCATACTAGAATTGAGATTGACTGTTGGTGTAGGAGGGCGGCATTCGCTGGTCACTTTGACATGGGAAAGTGAGACTGCTGTGACGTT
>JBBDTL010000197.1:0-3612 GCA_040904465.1 Thermomicrobiaceae bacterium
ATCTGATCATTGCGCGGATCGTCGTCAATCCAGGCGCCGGTAGAGCCACTGAGATCGATCAGGCAAGCCAGCGCGATGTTGCGCTCCTTCTCCAGCACCTGGCTGTAGAGCTTGTCCGACGGCGAATGCCCGGCGCGCATATCTGCCTGAGAATCGACATAGGCGCTGAGGTCGAGCTCGTCGCCGTCGAGCTGGCGATTCAGGCGCATCCGCTCTGGTCGCAGGGCCTCGAACTGCTGTTTGAGGTGCCGGATCAGCGCGGAGTGCTGCCGGAGGATCTGCTCGACTTTCTCAGTGCTGCCGGATTTTGGCCGCCGTGTGCGCAGGGCGCACCATTCCGGCAGGTACATTCGCCGCAGGTAGTCCCACTCGTGATAGAGGAAAGCGCCTTTCTTCTCCTCTTCGGTGAGCGGTACCGAGTGAAACGTCCGGGCTGGCTCTCGATCCGCCAGACTGATCTGAACCGATTGCCGCCCTCCGACCGGGCTCTTCCGTCGCTGGTTGTTGATCGGGTTCGGCTGGCTGGACTCGATCTGCATCGGCTCGCTGCGTGGCGGTGGTCGTCGACTTCGGCCTCTACTGCGATTCTCTTCCGGTTTGATCTCTTCGATATCGATCTGGGGTGGCTTGAGGAGATCCGCCCGGATACGTCCCCGGAAATGCACGATTGGCGGCTGAGCGATCTCCTCTACCGTGCCGTTGGCCCCGCAAAACTCGCTGGCGAGTTTCAGACATTGTTCCGGCTCATCGCCGTGCAGAATGTCGGAGGTTGCCAGCAACATATCCCGCAGGACGCCATTGCTTCCCGGGTGCTCCGCGGTTGCGTTCTGGATATCGGCCTCAAGAGGTAGGCGATCGAGCGGCAACCGGAGGAGGGCCTGGATGAGTGTTTCGAGATCGCCGTGGCCCCGGGATGATCCGTTGCCGTTTCGACCCCGGCGGGCAAGTGCGTCCTGGCGCATCAGCTCCAGGTGCGGCGCCAGCCCGGGCCACCGTGCGACCATCGACCGGTCGATCCACTCTCCAGAGAGGATCTCGTAATAGAGGAACCGTTCCCGATCGTCGGTTGGATGGGGCACACGTTCCAGATCGAGCGTGCCGCTGCGCACCTGCATCACTTTCCAGGCGGATGTCACCCGGTAGAAGAGCCTGGCCTGATTCGTATCCGGGAACATGTCAACTTCCGGCGGGACAAAAATCGTTCTGCCATCCGTGTAGACTCCCTGGCGGGCAAGCGTGTTCGACATCAGCTTCAGATTGCCGTCCGAGAGTGCCTTGACGTACAGCGCCAGTACGCTCTCTACGTCGGCGAATGCCAGGCTGGCGACCCGTGTATCCGGCTCATTCTGCTTGCGCCGGCCCGTTGGTGTCAGTTTGCGAAACCAGTCTCGAACCATGATCTATTCCGCAAAAATCGTCGTAACCAGGTCGGAAACGGCTTGCTGAACGGTGGCGTCGTCCGTGATGGGGGCGGCGATCGCCAGCTCACAGGCACGCCGGGGCGTGATGCCGGAGCGGATGAGCTTGGCTGCATAGACGAGCAAACGGGTACTGGCTGGCTCGTCCAGGCCGGAATCGCTCAGATTGCGGATCATCTCGCCCAGCCGGACGAGCAGCTGACCAGTCTCCCGGTCGACCCCGCTCTCGTGAATGATGATCTCCAGCTCCTCTTCCGGAGGTGGGAAATCGAAGTCAATCGCCACGAACCGCTGCCGGGTGCTCGGTTTCAAGTTTTTCATCAGACTCTGATAGCCCGGGTTGTACGAGATCACAAGCTGAAACTCCGGCGGCGCGACCAACACTTCACCGGTCTTCTCCAGGCGGAGCCGGCGTCGGTCGTCCGTCAGCGGATGGATGACTACGGTGGTGTCCTTCCGGGCCTCCACTATCTCGTCGAGATAACAGATCGCCCCGGTGCGGACCGCATACGTGAGCGGTCCATCCATCCAGACTGTCTCGTTGTCCTTGATCAGGAAGCGGCCCAGGAGGTCGCTGGCAGTGAGGTCGTCATGACAGGCGACTGTAATCAGTGGCCGGCCCATTCGGTGGGCCATCGCCCTGACAAAGCGGGTCTTGCCGACACCGGTCGGGCCTTTCAGCATGACCGGCAACTGCTCCCGGTGGGCGGTCTCGAAAACGGTGACTTCGTCGTCTATTGGCAGATAGTACGGTTGCTCGTCAACTTCGGCAATTTGTGCTTCTGACCACTGCTCGAGATGCTCGATCGACATGGGTTCGCACTCTCCCGACATACCGATGTCGCGACATCCGGACGCGACACCCATTCTGAATTCAACTGCACCCTTCCCACCCCAACAATCCTACCGCGTCGAGGCAGCAGGAGTCAGTTATGCGCAGGCATGGCGTACAATTTGCTCGCCATTTCATGAGCGTTTCTGAATAGACCGCATTGAAAGAGACTGGAAGGTGACTATGACCGCGCTACAGGAGATGAAATGCACCGCCTGCCAGCGCGGCGCGCCGACCGTGACCGACGATGAGATCGCTGAATTCCACCCGCAGATCCCGGACTGGGAGCTCAAGGAGATAGACGGCGAAAAACGGCTGGAGCGCGCCTTCAAATTCAAGAACTTCCGACAGGCGCTGGCGTTCACTAACAAGGTCGGTGAAGCGGCCGAAGAAGAGGGGCATCATCCGGCCCTGTTGACCGAGTGGGGCAAGGTCACCGTAACCTGGTGGACCCACAAGATCGGCGGATTGCACCAGAACGACTTCATTATGGCTGCCCACACGGACGACCTGTACAACAAGGAAACTGCCTGAGGAGTCCTATTCTTCGTTGCGAGCATTCGTGGGAAGCTGCCCGCCAGCGCTCAAGGGCGGAGTGACAGTGGCAGATCCCTGTCGCTGTTGCTCCGCCCCTCCCCTCTGTCACCCCGAGCCTGCGAGGGGTCTAGCGCCACACTGTCTCAACATCCATAAAAAGTGCCCCTGCCTTATACGTCATTTCGAGCGGAATGCCGCTCCAGTGTTTACCGTCAAATGGAAAGAAACCCACTTTCGACGCTACCCGCGCGGCATGGAGTCGAGAAATCTCATCAGTCTCAGGATAACCAAGGAGATTTCTCCGCTGCGTGCGACGAAGTTGTTATCTGGATGGCGTTCGACTGCTAGCTACGCGGGGTTGTCCCGGCCGTCGCACTCCGGTCGAAATGACGGGATCAGCATCGGATTGTTCGTCGAAAATGAGTGGCAAAAAAGGGGCGCTTAAACAAAAATAACCAGCGTCTTTGCTGGTCCGTTACCCTGTGTAGCCGGGTGAGCATTGCCTGGACTTCAGCTTGCGCTGGTCTCTCGGCCCTGGTGCGCCAGCAAAGACGCTGGGGTCTTCGAATCTAGTGATGTCGGCTCGCTAATCACCTGACTCCTTTCGCAACAACCAGCAACGGATCTTGCCGGTATCGGATCTTTCGTCTGAGAGGTTCCGGTCTTCTCCGTTCCTCTCTATAAGTATTGTAATACGCGGAAGCTTCATTGTCCAGCCAGGAAACGAAATTGTAACGATTTTCCGTCCTGTTAGGATACCTGGCGCACACTCGCGTCCCGCTGGCTGGTGACTCGCGCAATGTACATGTCCACCAGATACTGAAA
>JBBDTL010000198.1:0-3608 GCA_040904465.1 Thermomicrobiaceae bacterium
GGATCGAACGTGCGTGTGACCGGTAAATACTAAATGCTTTCTTCCGGGGCCGTATTCCTCGTCACCCGTGAGCTCCAGCATGTCGTGGACGAACAGTGCCTCATCCAGTCGAAATCGATCGTCAAGTCGTTCGACCAACCTCCGGGCGTGGCTCTCATCCTCGGCAATCGTGATCTGTCGAAGCGCATCTCTCTCGTGGTTGCCCAGAACGCCGGCGACGGGCCAGTCTGCCAGCACATCGGCGCAAACCCGGGCCTGATCCAGTCTGTCGAACAGATCCCCCAGCAGTACAATCGCGTTGACACCGTCGTTGCGACACTCCTCCAGAACGCGAATCAGCACTCGATACTCTCCGTGGATATCCGACATCACTGCGATCCGCTGGCCCAGCGTCATTGGTCAGTGTCGTTCCGCGGCACGATGAGACAATCGACCACGCAGGCACCTTCTCCCGCACCGTAAAGCAGGAGCGGATTGATGTCGATCTCAGTCACGTCATCTGCCAGGTCGACGCACAGCTGGGAGAATCGCCCGAGAATCCGTACCAGCTCATCGCGATCCGATGGCCCGGTCCCGCGCGCTCCGCCTCCGTCAAGAATTGATGATCCGCGCAATCGTGAAAGCATCTGATTCGCTGTACGCTCATCGATCGGCGGCACGCCGAGCTGAACGTCGTCCAGAACCTCGACGAAGATTCCGCCTAGCCCGACGGCAATCGCCGGTCCGAAATCTGGATCTTGCGACATGCCAAGAATAATCTCACGACCAGGACGGGCCATCGCCTGAACCAGAATTCCATTTACCCGTGCGTTCGAGTCATATGCATTGACACGAGAAATGATCCGGTCGAACGCGGCTCGGACATCATCCGGTGTGCGAAGGTCCAGGGCAAGTCCACCGGAATCGGTCTTGTGCAGGATATCTGGGGACTCAATCTTTAAAACGACCGGGTAACCGATGCACTCAGCATGCTGAACTGCTTCGTCAGCAGTAGTCGCCAGCAACTCTCGCGTAACCGGAATATCGTAGATGGAGAGCAGCTCCTTGGCGGCTCGTTCCGTGAGCGGTTCCCCAGCAGCGGCACGGATGCTCTCGATCACCGTCCCTGCCAGGTCGCTCTTTGCGGAGGCCGGGTGATATCCGTTGAGCCACTGGCGCCTGAATTCGGCGTAGTCAATCATTGACCGAACTGCCTTGAGGCTGTCATCCGCGCCCTGCAAGAACGGTGTTCCGTCCCAGTTGTTCACGGGATCGACAGGGGGGTCCCCGAAGCGAAAGCCGTCGTGCAGCTTTCCGGAGACAAGCGACATGATCAAGAAAACCTTGTCCGGAAAGCGGTCAGGCATCGACTTCAAAACCTGACCAACTGGAGTGTCATAGTCGATCATCGTCGGGTATGCCTGCCCATAGATCACGACATCGATATTCGGATCCTCTGCGATCGATACCAGCGACCCTTCGGTGATCTCGGGCTGAGTGGCCGCCTGCCCGGTCGTATCGAGCGGGTTGCCGATAGTGCCGTACTCCGGAATCACCGGTTTGAGCTTCTCGACAGTCTCCGGGGAAAGTTCTGGCAAGTTGAGCCCGATATCCTGACTCAGATCGGAAACGAGTCCACCGGCACCACCAGATATGAAAATCGTTCCGACGCCGTTCCCCTTTGGAAGGCGCTTAGAGTGGAAAGCGGCGATGGTTTCAGTCATCTCATCCAGCGTGCGTACTCTGATGATCCCGAGTTGACGCATTGTGGCGTCGGCAATCTCATCGGAGCCGACCAGTGAACCTGTATGCGCCCGCGCTGCACGTTGACCGCCTTCGGAACGCCCGATCTTGAGCACAATCAGTGGCTTGCCCTTTTCCATTGCCATTTTCGCAACGTGGCGTAGCTTTTCGGGGCTACGAAATTGCTCGATAAAGCAGGCGATGATCTGCGTCGCATCGTCTTCGACGAAGTACTTTATGAAGTCGGCGGCTTCAAGGTCGGCTTCGTTGCCCGTGGTGACAACATAGGAATAGCCGATACCCCGTTCTTCCGGCGGGAGAATCATTCCGTATGTGAGCAGGCCGGATTGAAAAACCAGTCCGACTGGCCCCGGCTGGACGGTGGTGTACGGACCTGACTTCGCGATCATCTTGCCTGGAGTGCTGACCAGCCCGAGACAGTTCGGGCCGACGACGCGGATGCCGGTTCGCCGGGCGAAATCCCGGATGTAGTCCTGACGACGAGCCGCTTCCTCGTCCGACTGCTCCCCGAAGCCGCTGGTAATGATGTTAACGGCTTTCACCCCTGCGGCAGGGCATTGTTCCAGTACGTCAGGAACGACGTGGCTCGGAACGACGACGATCGCCTTGTCTACGCCACCCGGGATCTGGTCGATACGCGGGTAACAGGGAGCGCCCAGAACCTCCTCGTGTCGAGGGGTAACACCGAATATCTGACCCTCGAACCCTTGCCGGAGAATCCCCTGATGGATATTGTTCGCGAACCCGCGACGTGGTGTCGCTCCGATAATCGCAATCCGCTCCGGAAGGAAAAGCGCTCGCATCGCTTCCGTCGCGTCATGGTCGACCCCGTATCTGTCGCTGGCACCCGGTGATTTCTGGGGCGCTGCCATCAACAATCCTCCTGTCGGTCAGGCCTGCTCTTCGGATCGAGTGATCGACTGCTCAGAAGTAGATCCGACTCAGTGTCTCAGCCACGCAGGCAGGTTTAGCCTCGTCCTCGATTTCGATCGTCTGCTGGTACGCCATCTGAACAGCCTCTTCGCCGATCTCCTCGACCTTGAGCAAAGTCGAGCGAAGCCGGATGCGTTTGCCGACCCGCACCGGCGCCGGAAACCGCACCTTATTCACGCCGTAGTTCACGGCCATTTTGCCGCCGAGGTCGATATTGACGCCGGTGCGTGACTTGTTCAACTCGGGGATGAGCGACAATGTCAGATAGCCGTGAGCGATCGTGCCGCCGAAGAATGTCTCAGCGGCGCGCTCAGGATCGACATGGATGTACTGGTGATCGCCTGTCGCATCGGCGAAAAGGTTGACCCGTTCCTGAGTAATCTCCAGCCAGTCGCTGACCCCGATTTCCCGATCGATCAACTCTCTGAGGGCTTCGATCGTCGTAACGGTTACGTTTTCGCTCATGGAATCGCCTCTCCGCGAATAACAGGTACAGACTAGCCGACAGTCCCTGCTGTCCGCCCCGCAAGGACTTCATCAAGCACCTGTCCGTAGTGGTGATCGACGTCGCCGTAGAGCACCTCCAGATGCTTGGCTCGTTTGAAATAAAAGTGCAGGTCGTGCTCCCAGGTGAATCCGATCCCGCCCATTACCTGCACTGAATCGCCGCAGACTTTTCTCGAGGATTCATTCAGCGTCGATTTAGCGACGGACGCCGAGAGTGCTTCATCTGGCGCAGACGCATCGATCGCCCAAGCCGCGTAGTAGACCGCGGCGTGGCCGTTCTCCACCTTTTCCAGCATCTCGGCGAGCATATGCTTGACGGCCTGGAACTGTCCAATGAACTGCCCGAACTGTTTTCGCTCTTTGGCGTACTCGTTTGCCAGTTCCATCGACTTTCGAGATGCGCCGAGCATCTCCGCGCTGGCGCC
>JBBDTL010000199.1:0-3604 GCA_040904465.1 Thermomicrobiaceae bacterium
GCTGAACTCAGAAGACATCGTCACCCCGAAGGTGAAAGACGCGATTTCTCGCGCCAGGGATTCTGGCGTGGAAGTGGCGCTGGCGACCGGGAGGCGAGTCGGGTCGACCCTGCACGTCGTCGAAGAGATCGGCATCGCACTTCCGATCGTCACTTTCAATGGCGCACTCGTCTGGGATACGGCACATCAGGAAGCGATCCACGAGCTTGCGTTCAGTCCTTCGGTCATGTCGCGGGTTATCGAGCTCTGCCGGCAATACGGAATCGCGCCGGTGTTCCTCCAGGGGCCAGGTCATGGTGAGCGCATTTTTGTGCCAGCCGAGAGCGAGCGACGGCCTGACTATCTGGACTGGTTTCTTGATCCCAGACAGAGCGAAGTCGATGAGCTTTCTTACGACGAGCTCGCCAACGTTCCCGGCGTGCTGACGATCGACGTGTTTGGCCCGGAGCTGCCGTTAAAAGATCTCTGGCGGGAGATCATCGAGCTGGAGGTGCAGGTCTACGATGTCGGTGAAGTCAGCGTGCAAACTGACCCGCCAAACTGGGCTCTGAATGTGCACATGCCGGGAGCCACAAAAGCGGCCGGAGTACAGGTGCTGGCGTTGAAGCTGGGCTGTACGATGCAGGATGTCGTTGCCGTTGGCGATGGTTACAATGACCTGCCATTGCTGGAGGCCGCGGGGGTTGGTGTGGCAATGGGAAATGCGCGGGACGATATCAAGGCGCTGGCTGATGCAGTGGTCACCGGCCATGATGACGACGGCGTCGCCGAGGCGATCGAGCGGTTCGTACTGGAACCGCTGCGTAGTGCGCGGTAGGCGTCCTGATAACATCGGGAAAACCGGTCGCGACATCGTTCGTTTTCAACAGCAGGGCATATTGACGAATCTGGACAGGGAAACGGGGCGGGATTGACCAGGGGGACGAATCGACGGTTCCGATTGAAACAGATCGGGCTGGTATTGCTTGCTATGGGGCTCGTATTGCCCTGGACAACCGGGTCATCGGCTGATGCCCCGACGAGCCATGTACTTCTCGGCAATGTGCGCTCCATCGTCGGGAACACCGCAGCGGATGGTGGATCGGAGATTGGCTCGATCGTTGCCGACGATCAGGATGACTCGATCGCTGCCCCGGACGATGTTTCACAGGACGCGCCTGATCACGTCTTCAATGTCGATCAGTCCGGTGACTGGGCGACTGTGACCTCCGACGATCTGTCGTTCCAGAGTGAGTCAGAGCCTGGCGAATTCTTCGGCATGGTTGGTCGCGATCCCTGGTACGAGTACGGCACGAACCCCGAGGATCATCCCAATGACGTCAATAAGACCTTTCTGGAGAACATGGTCGCCGAGATGTCGGAGATGGGTGTCCGCTGGATCAGGTTCGAGTTTCGGGCGGAAACTGATCACCCGGAGGGACCGGGCCCGATCAACTGGGACAAGCACGACTGGTTCATCAACGAGCTGCTGCCTGCCTACGACATCCAGCCGCTTGCGCTGCTGGGTTCTGGATTTATCGGCGATGAGGACGAGTCATACCTCTTCAAGACGATCAACGATAAGCCAGACAATCTGGGACGCAACCGGTATACCGTGGCGTTCATCGATCATGTTGAACAGGTCGCTGAGCGATATGGTGACAACATTGGCGCCTACGAGATTCTCAACGAGCCAAACAATAACCAGATTCTGAGCTGGGAAACCAACGGCGAGGTCAAGGAAGTCGATCCGGAGATCTATGGTCGCCTGGTGATCGATAGCTACGAAACCATCAAGGAGTTTGATCGAGATGGCAAGGTGGTGGCGGGCGCATTGCTGCATCATCACCGTGACGGAGTGGACCGGCACTTTGACTGGCTTGACGAGGTATACGAGTCACCCCAGATCCGGGCCTATCTCAGTTCGAACGATGCATACCCCTGGGATGCTATTTCCATTCATCCGTACTTTCTGACCGTCGACGGTGTCATCGAGCACATGAACGATCTTCGCGAGCTCCAGGCGTCGCATGACGATGAAAGTCCTGTCTGGTTGTCGGAGATCGGTTACCAGGCGGATCCTCCGGCGTGGACGAGCTTCGGGATCATGGATCCGACCACCACCGAAGTTGAACAAGCGGAGTTTTTGCGTGGGATCTACACGCGTCTGCCGGTTGAGACACCGTTCGTCGAGCGGGTATTCTGGTTCAAGTATGAGGATTTCGGCAGTGGCTCCTATGCCCGCTGGGGACTGGTCCGCTTGAGGGATAGCAACTTCGAGTACGGAACTGAGGCAACGCCATGGCCGCGCAAGCCGGCGTTCGGTATCTATCAATCGCTGGCGCGGCCGGAAATGGTGCCGACGCACCCGCAGCCCAGACCAGAGGACGAAGCTGACGAACGGGTCCGGTATTTCGAGCCAACCGGTCATGAGCTTCGTGAGCCATTTCTCCGTTACTGGGAGGATCATGGCGGTCTGGCAATGTTCGGATACCCTACATCTCGTGTGTTCGAAGTTCGTGGGCGAAAAGTGCAGTATTTCGAGCGAGCCCGGTTTGAGTACTGGCCGGAGAACGCCGGGACGCAGTGGGAGGTGCAGCTCGGTCTGCTCGGCCGCTATGAGTCCCGTGACCACTCGTTCGAGCAGGATGATCCGCCTCCGGAGGATCAGGGGAACGTCAACGAAGAAGATGACTGGGTCTACTTTCCGCAGACCGGTCAGTTTCTGGCGGGCGCGTTCCGTGACTACTGGGAGAACAACGGAGGGCTCGACATTTTCGGCTATCCGATAAGCCCGGAGTTCGAAGAAGTCAGTCCGATCGACGGTCAGACCTACATCGTTCAGTACTTCGAGCGAGCACGATTCGAATGGCACCCGGAGCACGCCGGGACCGAGCATGAGGTCCTGCTTGGGCTGCTCGGAAACCAGGTGTTGGATAACCCCGGCTGGCGGCGCTGAGGGTGAGACAACGCAGTGCTACAATCGTGGCGGGGCGTGATACGTCCCGTCATTCCGTGTGCGAGCGCGAGCGCGACGAGTAGAGATTGGTGTGGACGGATAGTGAGCCAGGAAAACGAACAGCCAGATTCGGATCAGTCGACCGATGTAGCAGTTCCGGAGCCCCAGTCTGCTCCGTCACCCGCCGATCAGCTCGCGGTATTCGGTGTCACCATCCCTTCAACCGCGCCGGTGAAGCAGGCAAATCACACGCTAACCGGTATGGGCGGAACGGTCACGTTTACGCTCGATGTCGCCAGAATCGACAGTGCCGAGCGCCTCTACCACGAGCTCTTTGAGATGGACATCATATGCCGGGCGTGGCGCCAGGATGATGGTTCATGGGAGGTCACGACCGAGGAGATTGACTGGAACGCGTGCCTCATCAACGGATACTATCCGGAACTGGTAGTGCTCCAGCGGCCACGATGGCAGATTATTCTGCACGGCATGGGGCGCGGGGAAGTGTTGAAATCGCCAAAAATTGGCGACGCGTTTGTGCCGGTTTCACTGAAGACATTGCGTCGTCTCCGGGCGAAGATCCTGATGAAATCATATACGGTCGTGCAGGATTACCCGGACCAATTTGCTTTTCGCGGCCCGTTCGCGGTGGTGTGGACGCTGACG
>JBBDTL010000200.1:0-3597 GCA_040904465.1 Thermomicrobiaceae bacterium
GTCTCCCGGGTGGGTCACTCATACATCAAAGCCACCATGAGGAAGCACGACGCACTCTTCGGCGGCGAGCATTCCGGGCACTTCTATTTCCGGGACAACTGGTACGCGGACTCGGGCATCATCGCCGCACTGACGGTTATCGAGCTGCTGTCAAAGCAGACCAGTACATTCTCCGAAGTGCTTCAGCCGCTCGATCCGTACGTGCGTTCCGGAGAGATCAACTCGGAAGTCTCCGATCAGGGAGCTGTGCTGAGCGCGATAGAGAAACAATTCGCTGACGCTGAGATCAGCCTCCTTGACGGGCTTACCATCAGCTACGATGACTGGTGGTTCAACGTGCGGGGTTCGAACACTCAGCCACTGCTACGATTGAATGTAGAGGCGGAAAATCGGGATCTGCTCAAGGAGAAAGTAGATTCCGTACTGGGGATAATTCGTGGAACGGCACAGACATCATGATGGATCGAAGCTCGCATGCCCCCGAATTGCGGTTCGGGGCTGACGTCAAGATCGTAAAGCTGCGGCCGGATGGCGACGAGGCTGCGACCTACAACGGAACGCTTATCGAAAGCCCTCCCGGGTGGGTGGTGATCCGGGCAACCTGGACATTCGAGCGCATGGAACTGGGCTACATGACGTTCGAGCCGGAGGACTATCTGATCGAGTACTTTGCTACCTCGCAGCCGTTTAATGCGTTCGTGCTGTATTCCCCTGATGATGAATTCAAGGGCTGGTACTGCAACATCACACACCCGAC
The DNA here is from genome assembly GCA_040904465.1 of Thermomicrobiaceae bacterium. Lineage (GTDB taxonomy): Bacteria > Chloroflexota > Chloroflexia > Thermomicrobiales > Thermomicrobiaceae > SLMJ01. The sequence continues at coordinate 758 of JBBDTL010000200.1, forward strand.
GATCGTCAAGGGCCGCACGATTTTCTGGCAGGATCTCATCGTGGATGTCGTTCAGAAGGTGGACGGCAAAATCATGGTGCTGGATGAAGATGAGCTATCCGAATCCGGATTGGAGCAGACAGACCTCGCGCTTCATACCATGATCACCACCGCACGAAACGCGGTGGTCGAAAAGATGCGAACCCGCTCATATCCGTTCTCGGAGCACGCAGCACCAGCTAGCTGACCATCGGGAGCGGAGACGTCGACGGACCGCACCGGACATGTAGTTGGGGTGTCAGCAGGGTGAATGATGTACACCTTTCGATGGCCATTTTCGGAGGGCTGGCCCTCACGCTGGGATTGCTGTCCCGGTGGCTGAAACAGAGCTTCATCTCGGAGAATATCCTCGCACTAGCTATCGGAATCGCCGCCGGGCCACTGGCTCTGGATCTGATCGACATTAGCGAGTGGGGCTCACAGGAGACGATCCTTCAGTATGTCGCACAGGTAGCAGTCGCCATTGCGGTGATGGAGATTGCACTCCGACTGCCCAAGCGAGAGTTTATTGACAACTTGAAGCCGTTGGCGATCATGCTGGGCGCGATCATGCCGCTCATGTGGATCACGACTGGTCTTCTGGTCTGGCTGATTCTCGACTTACCATTCTGGCTCGCACTCCTGCTCGGAGCCATCCTGACTCCCACTGACCCGGTCGTCGCCAGTTCAGTCGTCACCGGACCCATTGCAAGTGCGAATCTCCCAACCCGGCTACGTGACACCATCTGGGCAGAATCCGGCGCTAACGACGGGCTCGCTCACGCGTTCGTAATGCTCCCGATCCTGGTGCTGGCCAGCTCACTCACGGGATCGCTTGGAAACTGGCTGCTCACCACGATTCTGTTCGAAGTCGGGGTCGGAGCCTTGCTCGGCGCTGGAATCGGGTACGGAGCAGCTCGCTTGCTGATCTGGGCAGAGACCCGGCACACGATCGAGTCTGAAGCATTTCGTACCTTCACCCTGGCTCTCTCGTTGACCACGCTTGGAATCGCCAGCATCGCGAGGACGGAAGGCCTCCTCGCGGTATTCGTCGCCGGCGTCGTGTTCCACATGACCGTGGCCGCCCAGGAAGACGACGAGGTCGAACCAATTCAGGGCGCAATCGACCACTTCTTTACTATTCCGGTGTCCGCCCTTATCGGCATCGCCATACCGTTCGACGCATGGCTTGACCTCGGTTGGCGTGCACCACTGCTCATTATCGCAATCATCTTCTTGAGACGTCTGCCGGCACTGGCGCTCGTCTCGCGATGGGTAGACACGCTGCGAACCTGGCCCGATGTATTGTTCGTCGGCTGGTTTGGTCCCATCGGGATAGCGGCGCTCTATTACGCAACCTTCGGACTAAAAGAAACTGGCCATGAAGTGGTATGGATCGTCGGCAGCCTGATTATTTGCTCATCAATTGTTATTCACGGCCTGACGGCCGCCCCTCTGTCAAAACTTTATGGCCGGCTCGCCCCCTCGGATTCGGATTAACCAGCGCTCGCCATTCCCGGGATTCCGCGCAACGCCTCGTCCTCGTCTTCGATCTAAACCCAGGAAAAGAGTTCCCAGCGATTCTCCCGGGAGCGCTTGAAACGGCCATGATGCTTCTCTTCGCAGTCGCGATTCTGGAGGCATTCGCTGAGTGTGTCTGGCTAACTTTGATTCCATTGCGCGCAGCATTCCCGTCTTATCGCGCTTTGCTACGGCGCATCTACGCGGACTTCTTGACGACCTGCTCTCGATGATGCCGAACCCGGATGTTTCGGAAGAAGCCCGACACATCGCCGCGTATCTATTCACGCTGGATTGGCCCGGAACCCCAATCGCTCACGATCGTCCGTACTGCCCCATGATCTCGCCTACCGTATCGAGCGAGATGGCCTCCAGCACTCGTCCATAGCGACCGTCAGTCGACTGTGCCATGAACAGAGCGTTGAGCACTGACTCCTCGGTCGCATCCACTGCAGCTTCGAAGAGCGAGTCGATGTAGTGGCTTTCGATCACTCGCTGTTCCGAAACAAGGCTGCTGGTGTCGGGGAAATAGCTGGTCGAGAAGGCAATCAGCAACTCCCCGCTACCGTCCGCTCCGAATGAGCCGGTCCGCCCGAGCCCGAGCGAGGCGCGTTTGGCCAGCCGAGCAAGCTGCCGGGAATCCAGCGGCGCGTCGGTCGCAATGACGACGATCCCGGACCCGTCGTCCGCAAGCTGCGGACTACCTTCGAGCGGAATGTGCCGCCCGACTAGGACGCCGTCAACCGTTAGTCGGTGACGCACGCCGAAATTGGTCATTGTCAGAACGCCCACGGTCCAGCCGCCGACTGCTCTAGACACCACGCGTGACGAAGTCCCGATTCCCCCCTTAAACCGGAACAACTGCATGCCGGTTCCCGAGCCGATCGCACCCTCTTCCACCGGTCCGCCAGTAGCATCGTCCAGTGCCTGGAAGACGTGTTCGACACGCAAGTGATGCCCGCGAGCATCATGCAGATAGGCATCATTGCACTCGGCAACAATCGGAATCAGGACGCCGTCATCTCCACCGACACCCGAGTCATGCTCCACAAGATAGCGACAGACCGCGTCGTAGCCCACTCCAACGCCCATCGTGTTCGTCAGGACGATCGGCGTGCAGATGCGTCCGAGCGCTTCGATTTCGCTCCTGCCGGTCATCTCGCCTGTTCCACTCAGCGCAAAGAAGCCAGCAGCAACTGGACGCCTGACCAGATCGTTCCGGTGCGGCCAGATGGCAGTAATTCCGGTCCGGGAAGGACCGGTACTCGGTGCGTCATCGGGAGAGCCCTGCCGGACTGTGC
>JBBDTL010000201.1:0-3578 GCA_040904465.1 Thermomicrobiaceae bacterium
TCACTCAGTATGACACCTTCAACTTTACGTTCTATGCCTACCAGCTTGACGAGGAGCGCACGACGCTGTTTCAGGAGCCGGAAGTTCGACAGGCTCTCTTCTATGGGCTGGATCGCGAAGCTCTGGTGCAAGCGATTCGCTTCGGGATCGGCGAAGTGGCGGTCGGGACAATGCCTGTCCCGTCATGGGCCTATAATCCTGATGCCATCGAGCGAAACTATGACTACGACCCTGAGCGAGCGCGGGAATTGCTTGACGAAGCAGGATGGGTCGAAGGAGACGATGGCATCCGTGAGCGAGATGGAGAGCGCTTCGCCTTCGAGATCTATACCAATGCCGGCAACGAGGTTCGCGAACAGTATGTGACCGTCATGCAGGAGCAGTGGCGCGAGATCGGCGTGGAATGCACACCTCAGACCGAGGAGTGGAACGCGTTCCTTGACCGTATAACGAGCTCGATGGACTTCGAGATGTTCCTGGTTGGCTTTTCCTGGGGAGTCGATCCGCATCAGGAATCGATGTGGCGGTCTGATGGCGGCTTCAACATGAACGGGTACAACAACAGCGAAGTCGATGACTTGCTGGATCAGGCGCTGGAAACGACTGACCAGGAAGAGCGAACCGAGATCTACACTGAGATGCAGAACATCGTTCTCGAGGACCTGCCAAGCCCGATCCTGGACTTTCCACAGGGAATCTACGGTGTGAACCAGCGGATTCGCAATATCTTCCCGAACGACGTGGACTTCACGGTGAATGCTCACGAGTGGTGGGTGGAGTCATAGGCGGGCCTAATAGCAGTACCGCAGTTGCAGAGGTGGATACCCTCCACCTCTGCACACGTGTCGAGATCATCGATCACTGGCCGGTTCCCGGCTCGCCGCTGGATTCTGGTATCACGACGGTCACGTCTCGGGGGTTAGCATGCTGACGGCGTTATTCAGGGGAGCGCGAATCCCCATACCCGGCAGGCGGTTCAACTGATGGGCCGGTTCATCGTTCGCCGACTGATCCAGACAATCCCGCTTGTCATCGGTATCACTATTCTCACGTTTGCCCTCGCGAACCTGGTTCCAGGGAGTCCGGTTTCAAATCTGGAACTTGACCCCGGCACCAGCCCGGAAGATATCGCGCGCATTCGTTCCAATCTGGGGCTGGATGAGCCTATTCATGTGCGGTACTTCGTCTGGATGTCGAATCTGGTACAGGGCGATTTTGGGTTGTCCCTGCAATCGCATCGACCGGTTGCCACGATCATTATGGAGCGTTTGCCGAACACGCTGTTGCTGACGGCGAGCGCGCTAGCGCTCTCTTTGCTGTTCTCGATACCCGTCGGTGTTTATGCTGCGCTCAAGCGGAATTCCTGGTTCGACCAGGCCGCAACTCTGGGTGCGGTCGGCGGTGTCGCGGTGCCGAATTTCTGGCTGGGTCTGATGATGATTCTCCTGTTCTCAGTGATGTTCAGGGAATGGGGCCTCCCCGCCTTGCCGTCGGGAGGCACGCATACGGTGGGAACAGACCCGGACATTATCGATCGACTGCGTCATCTGATCATGCCGGCGATCGTGCTGGCATTCGCGCAAACGGCTGCCTGGACGCGATATATTCGGTCGCAAATGATCGAAATTCTGCGTCAGGATTATATGCGGTCCGCTCAGGCGAAGGGGTTGAAGGACTACATCGTTACGTTTCGGCACGGATTGCGGAATGCATTGCTGCCACTGGTGACGCTCCTGGCACTGGATATTCCGCAGCTCTTCAGCGGTGCTGTGATTACCGAGGTTATCTTTAGCTGGAACGGGATTGGCCGGCTGATCGTCGACTCTACCTTCCAGCGGGATTACACGGTGATCATGGGAACGGTGGTGATCGTCTCATTCCTGACCATCTTCGCCAACCTGATCGCGGATGTGATGTACGCTGTCCTGGATCCACGGATTCGATATGACTAGTATCAGAGCGGCGCGGAAAGCAGCGCTGTTCAGAATCGGGAATCAACATGGCTGACGTCGACCAGGAGTCGCGAGCTACAAATCGAAATGCAGCGGCCTGGCGAGGAGTCGCCGGCGCCGGGTTGAGCACCCTGGAGCGAACTGCTCCAAAAGGGTACATCCATCAGTCGTGGATAGAGTTTCGCCGGAACCGCGCCGCAATGGGGGCGCTCATCGTTACCGTGTTGATTCTCCTGTTCTCGTTCGGAGCCCCCCTGGTATCGGAGTTTGTTACCGGAAAGGGGTATCAGGAGCAATCCCTGCTTGATCAGCTTGCCCCGCCATTCTCAGAGGGGTACATCCTGGGTGCCGACAATCTCGGCCGAGATGTTCTGACCCGCCTCGCATATGGCGGGCGCGTTTCAATGCTTGTCGCGTTCACTGCAACAGCAGGGGCGCTGGTTATCGGAGGGACACTCGGCTCGATCGCCGGATATTACGGGAGCTGGGTCGACTCCATGATCATGCGACTGGTCGATATCATGCTTTCCATCCCCAGTCTGTTCTTGCTGGTCTTCATCGGATCGATGTTTACTATGTCACCAGTTGGACTGGCTCTCGTGATCGCGATTGTGGGGTGGCTCGGTCTGGCGCGGCTGATTCGCGGCGAGGTGATGTCGATCAAACGCCGTGACTACGTCGAATCAGCGCGCGTCGTTGGCGCATCGGATGCCCGTATTATCGCCCGCCACATCTTTCCGAACGTGGTGCCGCTGGTGATCGTCTGGGCAACGCTGGCAGTCCCGGTGTTGATTATTGTAGAGGCTTCTCTGTCCTACCTGGGTCTTGGCGTGCAGACGCCGGTACCTTCATGGGGCAACATGCTTCGGGACGCACAGCGCTTCATCAACCACCAGTGGACACTGGTCTTCATTCCCGGCGCGATGATCTACGTAACCGTCCTGGCGATCAACCTTATGGGCAACGGGCTACGGGATGCCCTCGACCCGCGGCTGTCGGATTAGCTGCGGGAGTATCGCCGACATGCGGGGTCTGGGTCATCGACACATTGGCCTTCCAACCTGTTTGTTCAGCACGCGGCGTCTAGATCTCCGGATACCAGAGCCGGCCGCGGTGCTGGGTTTGAGCACGCAGCAAGTGACCGCTTCCGGTGGTGACATAAAGAGTAGAGAGATCCGGCCCACCCCACGAGCAATTCGTCGGTCGATCGACTGGCACTGGGTGCGTCTGAAGTACTCTGCCGTCCGGCGCGAAGACGTAGATCATCGGCCCCGGACCGCTCTGCTGCCAGCCGGCACAGGCAACAATGGTTCCTTCGACATCCAGAACCATTCCGTCGATCCCCCGGTGCGGACCGAAGTCGTGCAGGACCTCATACTCTCCGAGCGAGCCGTCCTCGTTGATGGGATAGGCCCGTAGCTCGCGCTTTCGATCCGAACCATAGTCGCTCTGGGCGACATAAAGAGTCCGCTGGTCAGGGGAGATCAATAGTCCGTTTGGCCGCGTCGTGTCGAACGTTGCCCGGTGGATTGTCCAGCTTCCGTCTGGCATCCCTTCAGCGCGAAAGACGGACTCATGGTCGAGTTCCATGGTGTCTCGGTCGTCCGTGTACCGGGGATCGGTAAA
>JBBDTL010000202.1:0-3574 GCA_040904465.1 Thermomicrobiaceae bacterium
GCCGGGACGATCAAGACCGTCGAGAATGAGCGAACGTTGACTGTTCGGGCGATTTTTTCCGAGTCTGAGCGCGGCAACGGCCCAGCTCGGCAAATTGTTGCAGAGACAGTTCAGGTGCTGGGTATCGCGGTGGCAAACCTGATCACGGTGCTAAGCCCCGGAGTTGTCGTATTCGGCGGGTATGTCTCGGAGGCCGGGTCCGTATTGATCGATCCGTTGATGGCCCGGGTTCGCCAGTATTCTTATCCGGCGACCGCGCGACGAGTTCGGATTACTCGTTCAGAATTCGGAGCCGACGCGAACATCCTCGGAGCGGTCGCTCTGGCAGTGAAATCATGGAACGAGAATCAGTGATTGTTTGCGGCAACAGACCAAAGCCGAAGTCCGCGGTGAGATTACGTTGCGAATGAACCGGAGAATGCGGTAGAATCGACGGTTGGCGAACCGTGATTTTTAAGGAGATGCGCCATGCGTCACGTACGGCTTACCGATGAGCAGGTCACCTATCTGATTACCGTACTTCGCAATAGTGACCGACCGATAAAAACCGACGATCTGGTTTCGTCACTTCGCAAGCGCTAGCGCGCACTATCCCTGACGGGTCTCACGACTTCCCCATTACCAGCAGGAAGGCTCACCATGCAGGCAACGTCGGAAAAAACTAAGCCGGAGTTCAAGGGCAAAGCAGACCAGAAAAAACTGGCTGAGCGCATGTTTGAGCTAACTCGGGCGACGGCCAGATTCTTCAGCCCGGTATCTCCGATAACTATTTCACTGAAGACCCTGGCCGAGCATCTGTCCACAGTCGACGGCGGTGATGTGGACTCGGCGGCGAAGTCGATCGACGCCGCATTTTCTGCCAACGACCACATTTTCGCCCGTGAGGACCGCGACGGCGAAATCTACTTCACCACCAGCGGAACCGGCAACGCTCCGGGCGACGAAGTGGAACTCGACACCAGCCACTCCTTCGCGAAGCGGTTCATTGATCCACCTGCGATTCCAAAAAACGCGCTTCCACCGAGAGGCGCCAGGGCTCGCGCAGCTCAGGAAGCTGTCGCCGCTGAAGCAGAAGCCGAGCGTTCAGCCCCGCAGGCTCAGCATGAGGATGTTGAACAACAAGGTGGCGACGAAGCCGCGGTGGAGGAAGAAGCCACTGCCAGACCGGCACCCATGGAAGAATTCGAGACGATCACAAATCTCGAAGAAGCGACGGACGAAGAGCTAGTTCAGGCGCTAAAGGACCAGCTCGCCTACGATTACGCTGTTGCGAACTTCGGTGACGAGTGGATGGCCGAGGACAAAGTGCCGCGCCTGAGCCGGGGTGACATTCGGCGGATCAAAGACTACATTACCGAGCAGGGTGGTCCCGTTTCAGATCACCAGATTGTCCAGGACTTGCTCGGAATCAGGCAGAACGCCCAGGAATATCCGCTGCATTTGTTCTCGGTGAATTTCCGGCTTTCGCGGGAAACCCGAGAGTTTGAGTTCGTCGGGATTCCGGGCGCGCACTTCTGGAGTACAAGTGGAATCACAACCCCGGATGTTGTCAACCGGAAGGCGAGCGAAGTTGGCCAGGACTATCGGATTCTCCTGGATCTGACTGACGAGCCAGTCATGGCTGACGAAGGCGTTGTGGAGCACGTCCTGACGTTTTACGAGCACCGGCATGGCGTATTGCCGTACGATGCGGCGTTCCAGTCGATCATCCCGGGTGCGGTCCTTGAGGGACAGCGAGCGGCGATCGTGCAATTCGAATCTCCGCTGACGAGCCAGTCGTTCCCGATCGAGGTACGTTTCCCGACCGGGAACCGCGGAGGGTTTCTGACCGGGTTTGCGGACTTCTTCAAGGAGCACCTCGTCCCAGGAGCATTTTTGACAATCGAGGCGGGTGAGCAGCCCGGATACTATACGATCGAGTTCCTGACGGTGTCCGGCCAGGACCGAAAGCTACTGACACTGGACGAGAAGAAACAGGAATACAAATTCGAGACCCGTACGTTCTACTGCGCACCAAATGAAGACATGCTTGTGGCGGAGAACAGATTGCCGAAGCTTTCCGGCGCAAAACCGCTCGATGAGCGGACACGCCGTCAACCGGCGCAGGTACTCTCCCACGCCTTCGGATACATCGGTGAGCGCGTTGATGCCGGGGGCGAGCAGTTGATGGCCGTGATGGATGAGCTCGTAGCTGCGGCGAACATTGAAAGACCAATGCCGGCCGAGCTGATCCGATCGCTGGCATCCTCCGACAACCATCCAGAATTCTCGATTGATCCGGAGGCCGACGATGTCGTTTACTACCAGCCAGGAGCCGACACCGGATCCGCCGATTAATCTTCAGGAGTTGCTCCAGGAGTTCGCTTCCGGGAATGTAGACCCTGCTCGCGTGGCTGAGATTTCTGATCCATCCCGCGAACAGATCCAGGACATGCGGAATTCCTGGAACACCCTTCCAGTAGAAACCAGACGCGAGCTACTGAGAGAAATGCGGCGGCAAAGCGAGGAGAATCTAGCGCTGGAGTTTACGCGCTACTTTCGTCTCGCAATGGGAGATAAAGATGATGAGGTCCGGGCCATCGGTATCCGGGCACTCTGGGAAGATGACACTCCTTCATTTCTCGACAATCTCGCTGCTCTGGCTGAAATCGAGGAAAGTCCGGCGGTTCAGGAAGCAATTGCACTGTCGCTGGGTACGTTTAGTTACATGGTTGAGCTCGACGAGCTTGATCCCGAGCCAGCCGCGAAGACACAGCGCGCTCTGTTTCATCTGATCGAAAATGGTGGCAACTGGATGGTGCGCCGCCGAGCCCTCGAGTCTGCCGCGTACATGTCTCGCAATCAGCGTGTCAGAACTGAGATTCAACGTGCCTACGAATCTGATTTTGAGCAAGAGTGCGCAGGAGCCCTCGTCGCCATGGGGCGAAATCTTAATCCCGACTGGTTTCCAATTATTTTGCAGGAATTGACGAATGAGGATCCCGACATCCGATGTGAAGCTGCGCGTGCCGCGGGCGAGTTTGGCGACCCGGTGGCGATTGATCAGCTGTCGAAAATGATTGACGACGAAGACGAAGAGGTTCGTGAAGTCTCCGTCCGTTCCATCGGCCAGATTGGTGACAAGAAGGCGATCGACACGCTCCGCTACCTGGATACTCAGGTCCCCGAAGAATTGAAGCCGACGATTGAAGTCGCGCTCGAGGAGGCCCGGTTTCTGTCTGAATCCACCGGTCTGGAGGAGTAGTGACGTCGACAGCGCACGGGGTCGCTCCGCGTCTCGCCAGCTCCGGTCGGGTCCGGTTTATCCAGGATGAGACGACCTGGAACCAGACGGTCGAAATGCTAGGCGGCAGCTTGCTGCAGTGCTGGCAATGGGGGGAATTTAAGGCGCTTCACGGCTGGAAGCCATTCCGGATTCTTGTGGATATTGATGGAAGGCCGGCAGCAGCAGCTCAGGCTCTGTCCCGGTCAATCGGGCCGCTGGCCGTCCTGTATATGCCACGAGGCCCGTTGATTAGCGGGACTGATCCGATCGCGACATCGACTCTGACTCTGGCGATCGACCGGCTCGCGA
>JBBDTL010000203.1:0-3567 GCA_040904465.1 Thermomicrobiaceae bacterium
GCCACGGCCATACCGTGAACCGCGGAGAGGGCGAAGACATGCCAGACTTCGATCCTGTCGGTCAGCACCAGTAGGCCCAATGTCAGCGCCTGGACTGCCATGAGCGCCTGCATGGCGATGATGACTGGCCGTTTGGGCATGCGGTCAGCAATGACTCCCCCGACGAGCGAAAGGAGCATGATCGGAGTGAACTGCAGCGCCGTGACCGCACCAAGCAGGAAGGATGAGTCGGTCAGTTCCAGAACGAGCCATGCCAGCGCGATACGCTGCACCCAGGTACCGGTGACCGATAAGAGCTGCCCGAAGTAGAACAGCCGGTAGTTGCGGTTTTTGAACGATGAAAACGTACGTAGAAATCCACGAGGCCCGGCTGCCGCCGGCGCTGGCTGATCGTCTGACCTCTTGTCTGGATCGTCTGGAGTGCCAGGCTCCTGACCGCGAGAACTCATAGCTGTGCTGCCGTTTCCAGGTTACTCACGTTGAATTCCAGTATACGGCACTTTCTGAGCCTGTGCGCACGTTTGCGGACGGTTCTTTCACTATCCGAACACCGCGATAAGGATGACTCCGGTGGTAATGATGGCCGCGGCGCCCACCCGCTGTGGAGTCATCGATTCCTTGAGGAAGAACATGCCCAGCACCGCACCGAACAGGACGCTCACTTCACGCAGAGGGACGATGTAGCTCACCGGGGCGATGGTCATCGCGGCCAGGACGATCAGGTAGGTCCCCTGCACGAAGAGGCCGCCGATGAAAACGAGCCCCGGGTTGGCTCGAAGCTCATGTGCGGCGTCTGTGTGGTGGTTCGCCAGCACGTAGGGCGTCAGTCCGATCGTCATACTGACGAAGATGAGGTAGCCGTAAACGAGCGGATGCGCGTGGTCCATGGCTGCCTTGTCCACGAGCGAGTACGCGGCGATCGACAGCCCGGTAATCAATGCGTAAATCGCCCCGCGATTCTCGGCCAGCCGGCTCTGTACGGTTGTATCTGGGGATCCCAGGCCGAGGACGCCGGCGATCTCCCGGACATGTAATCCGAAGATCCCGATCAACACCAGAGCTATTCCGAAGAGTCCCGTCATCGAAGTCTCCTCGCCCAGGAGTGGTATCGCGATGAGGGGGACGAGCGCGACGCCGGTTCCCCGGGAGATCGGGTAGGCGATCGAAAGCGCCCCGTAGCGATACGCCTGGGAGAGAAATCCCACGTAGAAAATATGAAGTAGCCCGGTCGCGACCACGAACGGCCAGGCACGGGCTGGAATACCATGCTGGAGCAACGCCCAGAGAAACACCGGCAGGAAAATCAGCATCGACGCGGTGTTCACCAGCCAGAGAAACGCCAGCGGGTGCGAACTGCGCTTGGCCAGCATGTTCCAGGTTGCATGCATCAGCGCCGAGCCGAGCACCAGGAGGGTAGCAAGAGCGGTCATGAGACGATAGTAGCATGTCCGAGGTACACAGTCGGTTTCCGACGCCTCCACTGTGTCGACTCGCGCTCGTCCCCCTGTCAACTCGCGCCCCTCCCTTCTGTCATCTCGAGCTTGCGAGAGATCTCGGCTCCCGGCACTGGGTCTCTCCCGGAGGGTGAGTTTCCTCGCTGGCGCTCGGAATGACAGGAGAAGAGGAGGAATGGCAGAGGAAAGGATGTGGAATTGCAGAGAACGCTAACCCTACCCCTACGTCATTCTGAGTAATCATGGGCGATGGCACGCCACAGGGGCGTTAAAATCTGGTGCACTCCCGGTTTGTGTCATCCTGGGCCGGCCCGGTGTCATCCTGAGGTTACGAAGGATCTCGTTGTCGGCGCTATCGGGCCACGAGATCCTTCCCGGCATCCCTAGGCTGGCGCCTCGACATGCGGTTTGGATGACACGTATTTCAGGGCGGTTGGCCATTTTCACAACAGAAGCCGTTGATCCGGTAGTCGTCATCCCGGTGGCGCTCTGGTCGAGAAGACGAATCGTTTGTGGCTGAGTATTCAATGTGACATTCTGGCTGAAACTCGCGACATGGTTGTGGATTGGTCAGGGACTGAGCATCGGTGAACCCACGGGGAGATAAAGACAGTGTCAGAGATTGGGCGCGGGAACTCGATCGGATTTGCACAGTTGCTGGAGGCGCAGCGTCCGCGAATCGTTCGCCTGTGCGCCCAGATTACCGGTGACCGGGATGCTGCCGAGGATCTTGCTCAAGAGACGCTTGTCGAGGCGTGGAAGAGCTGCGGGAATCTTGAAGACCCCACGGCAGAGCCGGCGTGGCTCTCCGGAATTGCCAGAAATGTCTGCAAGCGATGGTTTCGGCGGCAAACGAGAATTCGCGAGATTCAGCATCGACACGCGACAGAGGGCTTGATGGCAGGATCGTTGACAGGTAGTGACCATGATCTGGCTCATCAGCTCGAACGAGATGAGCTAGTTGACCTACTGGACAGGGCGCTGCACCTCTTGCCACCTGTGACTCGTGCGGTGTTGATTCAGAAGTTTGCCGAGGATCGGTCTCAGCTAGAAATATCTTCTCGCCTGGGAATGGGCCGCGGTGCTGTTGCAATGCGTATCCAGCGAGGGAAACGTCAGCTACGGAATATCTTGATTGAACAATTCCCGGACGACGCAGCGGCGCGAGGACTAGTCGGCTTCGACCGGAGTTGGATATCGACTCGTCTATGGTGTCGCATGTGCGGCCAACACCTGCTCCAGGGAATGCTCGACCGGGAGAAATCTGAACTTCAGTTGAGATGCCCTGTTTGTTATACGGAGGAGGGAATCACCGAAGCTCAGGCAGGGCGGCAGTCCGGAGTTCCCGGCATCATTCAAGGAGTTGATGGGTTCAGGACTGCCTATGAGAGACTGGCCGAATTTGGCGGCTCGTATATGCGAGATGCGGTGGTTCAGGGGCACTCAGCGTGTCTGGGCTGCGGTAAATCGGCGAGAGTGATTCACTCTCTGCCGTCGCCGATCAGCGAAAGGGCTCGCGAGCGCTTCGGGGCCCAGGTGAGATGTCCTTCGTGCAATGTTGTCTCCTATTGTAGTCTTACCGGGATGTTGCTTAGCACAATCGAAGGCAAGCGATTCCGCTCTCAGCATAGCCGGACGTGTACTCTCCCTGAGCAGGAGATTCAAGCGAATGGCCGTCCTGCGCTGGTGAGCCGCTTTCAGTCGGTTGAAAGCGCTGCCGAATTTGTTGCAATAACGGACGCGTCGACAATGCGCGTCATGCAGTTTCACCGGACTGGTTGATGGCTGATACCGCACAGTCCGACGAACGAGAGGATCACCCTCCCGCGAGAATTGCCCGGATCCGCTTCGGGTTTCTGGTCGGTTCGCACGCGTTGGCTCAATTCGGCTCGGTGATGGTGATGATCGCGCTGCCATGGTTCGTGTTGCAAACGACGGGGAGCGCAACCCAGACTGGATTTACGGGTGCCGCACTGGCCGCAGCGGCGGTTGTTGGCGGTCTCGTCGGCGGACTCGTGGTGGACCGGATCGGATTCAAGCGTAGCAGCTACCTGTCGGATTTCGTCAGCGCGGCAGCGGTTATGGCAATCCCGGTCACGTACGCCACGGTGGG